>DATEIS010000286.1:0-8528 GCA_035278765.1 Pyrinomonadaceae bacterium
AGTGACGAAGAGTATCGTGAAGCGAAGGAATGGATCGGTGGCTTCACAAACCAACTCGATCAAACACGCGCCTACTCGCCGCGCGAGTTTTTGCATTTACTGGGTAGAGAGTTAGCGGAGATTGCTTCGGAAGACGGTGTGCTTACTTCTGCTTACAAGGCGCGGGTGCCGATCTTCTGTCCTGCCATTGCTGACAGCGGTCTCGCAGTCGGCATTGCGGGGGCGCGTTTCGAGAAGAAGAATAATTTCATGTTCGATCTGATCCAGGATGTGCTCGACATGATGAATGTCATGGCGAATGCGCGCGTATCAGGCATCCTGAATCTTGGTGGTGGGACCACGAAGAGTTTTATTCAACAAGCGGCGGTCTCGTCGTTCATGCAGAAGGAGCATCATCACGGGCACAAGTACGCGATTCAGATCTCGACGGATGCCCCACATCCCGGCGGAAGATCGAATGCCGTATCGTTTGATGAAGGATTAGTTTACGGACGGCTCGCACGCGGCGCACACACTGCATACGTTCCCTGCGATGCGACGATCGCTCTGCCGATCCTGATCACATCGCTGTCACAAACCGCGGCGAAGTACATGAAGGGACGCAAAAAACCCAACTTCACCTTCGGGCGCGACCTCATCGTAGAAGCGCCATAATCTGTGTATCTGTGGTTAGGCTTATTTCAGAAAACGGGCTCGCCTAGTCCCTTTTGAACCACTCGATTCACGTTTCGCACGCGATTTCTCTGCGCGTACATCGCTTTATCCGCCTGCTCGATCGCCTGACCTAAGTCAGTCAGCGAAGTAAACCCGGCGACACCAAAAGAAACCGTGACATTAACCGGCTGCCCAATCCAGCGTTCGCAATTCTCCGCCAGAATCTGATTCAGCTTTTCAATACGCCGGCTTGCCTCGGGTTGCGGCAGCTTGAACATCAAAACAAGAAACTCGTCGCCACCCCAACGAAACAGCATGTCGTCCGCACGCACAAGCGAACGCATCGCCCTCGCAACCGCGCGTATCGCCTTGTCGCCTACCGTATGGCCCAACGTGTCGTTGATCGGTTTCAGATTGTCGATGTCGAGCACGGCCACGCTGCCTGAAGTCACGGCATCGCTGTGTCCAGCTTCGGGTCGTCGCAGCAGTGAATGGAATGCGTGACGATTCAGTGCCTCAGTCAAAGGATCCATCTGGACCAGCAACTCGAGTTGATCGCGCGCCTGCGTGAGCTTTCGATTCGCCATCTCCACTTCGCTGCGAACACTCTCCATCAGGACCATCACCGTGCCAAAGCCGAGCAGTATCTCAAACACCAAATCAAACACCGATGTGTAGTGCAAAAGACTCTGCGGGACTGTGAATCCCCAAAGTCCTTTGCGCGCTCCAAACGCAGGCACGTAGACCAGAAAACTGATCCCCAGCAGCAACAACGCCGTCGACATTACACGAATACCAGGACTTCGTTCCTCAGCACGTGTTCCTTTGCGCAACGCAAAGAATGAGATCATGAACATCGCGGCCACGATCGGCGCGTGAAGCATGAACACATCGTTGAAGTCGCGCGAAGCGTATGGCAGGGCGAGAGAAATTATCAGTCCTGGAATCAGGAAGTAGATGTGCTTTTTGGAAAGCGTTGCGCCAGTCGCCTGTGCGCGACAACCAGCGATGAATAGCAGTCCGAAGACGTACTCGCCAAAGAAGTAGCACGAGTGGAGGAGGGTCTGCTGCGAATCGAACTGGAACGCGAAGAACAGGCTGATGAGTGACAGGGAGAGGCTTGCCCATGAAGCAGTCCAGTAGTCAAGAGCATTGCTCTTAATCGACGACCGCATGAAGATTGATAGTAGCGTGATTAGGAGGATACCCACGCACTGAATGGCCAAACCAACATTCGAATCCATAAATGAACCGCGACCTCGTTTAGGAGAACGAGTTGAAAAGGGAAGTTTCTGGGCGGAAGGGCCTGGTACTGAGACCGGTAAGAAGACCCACCGGTCTTGAATTCTAGCCGAGGACCGCCCGCCAAGCCAAGAGTTTTTTAGCCACAGATGAACGCGGAGGAACGCAGATCTGCGGTAATTCGCGTGAATCCGCGGCTAAAATGCGTTTTTTAGGTGAGCCACTGGAGTACGTCCTCTTCATTTGAGCTGCGCGTGCCGCCAAGGACGTGAATGAAATATTCTTCGAGCGAGACCGGTCCCTGGCCGTCACCTTCGACCCTAATTCCCTGGCGCAGCTCGTCTAAAGATCCGGAAGCGAGTAACCTACCTTGCGCGATGATGGCGATGTCAGTGCAGAGACGTTCAACGATCTCCAGCACGTGCGAGGTGAGGAACACTGTCAGTCCCCTCGTCGTCAGTCGCGACAACAAATCCTTCAGCGTTCGTGATGCAATCGCATCGACACCTTCGAAGGGTTCGTCCAGAAACAGTATCTCGGGCCGGTGAATGAGCGCGCAGGCGAGTGAGAGCTTCTTCTTCATGCCGTGCGAGTACTCGATGATCAGCTTGCCCGGTTCGTTCTGTAGATCCATCAGCTCGAGCAATTCCTTCGAACGTTGCGCAATCTCTTCGGTACGCAGCCCGTACATGCGTCCCGTAAACGACAACATTTCCGCGCCGGTTAACCGCTCAAACAGGTTGAGGTCTTCAGGCACAACACCGATTCGCCGCTTCACTTCCATTGGTGAATTTGTGATATCGAGACCGAGGACGCTTAACGTGCCGCTGGTTGGCGCGAGGAGACCTGTGAGCATCTTGATCGTCGTCGATTTACCCGCGCCGTTCGGACCGAGAAACCCGAAGAAACTACCACGATTCACGCGCAGGTTTATGCGATCTACTGCGACAAAATCCGCAAACTGTTTGACTAGTTGAAAAGTCTCGACGGCCGGCGTTGCTTCAGACATTGGCCACAGATTAACGCGGATTTAGAACGGATGGCTAATGGCGCAGGTAAGTGCGTGCATCGTCGGCGCGTATGTACGCGGGAAGCTGTTGGTGAGTGCTCATCAGAAAAGCGTTTGAGCTGGCTTGTAGTGCGTTGCCGTGAGTGGCAGCGAGACGCACGAAGCGGCCAAAGGGCGACCAGCCGTAGTAATAACCGTCGTGCAGACTGAGCAGGACGTCGGCGGTGTGTTTCACACGCGAAGTAAAAAGCGACTTGTAGACGTTGGCGACAGCATTGGGATAACGATGCCCGGCGGTGCGTGCAAACCATTCTGCATCAGTGGCGAAGCCGTCAGGAAAGGAACGCAGCTGAAGCGGATCACCTGTGGCGATCAGGTATCGATAACTATCAAGAGCCGGGTCGTACTCAATTCGCGCGCGCCCGCGCGAGCTTTCGACAATGACGTCGGTCCTATCCTTGTAGACGGCGAAGTCGATACCGTTCACCTCCACACTCGCAGTCGCTATTTCAGGAATGCGTTGATCGTCCGGACAATAAATCGCCGCGTAACTGCAAAGGCCGAACGCAGGAATCACTACCTGAAAACCTCGCCGTTGCAACGCTGACGCCAGGTGCACACGCTTGTTGTCTTCGAGATTCATGCCGTGATCCGAAAACATCATGATTTCTGTTTCGTTACCGCAAAACGCGCGAATTTCCTTGAGAATCTTATCGAGCGATTCAAGTGCGATGCCAAGACGCTCCGGTCCTTGTGCGTGAAGCAGCCCATCGGTCGCTTTAAGGAATGCAAAGTAGTCGCGTGTCTGCGGCGCTGCTTTGAATCGCTCGCGAAATCGTTGCATATCGGCGCGCCAGACTTTCTCAGGCGCAACGTAGATTAAAAACTCGAATGGCAGCGGCTCCTGATAATCGAGCTCGTCCATGTACGACGATGGGACTTTGTCAGGCGTGCGACGACCAATGTACTTCCTGATCCCGCCTCGTAATTCGCGCGCGTTTCGATCGAAATACAAACTCTCGTAGCCTGACGGCGGTGTGGCGCCAAGCATGGCAGAGAGTGCGACGTTCGTCATCGTTGGAAACGGTGAAAGGAGACGTGCCGGTGGTCCAAAACTGTCGAACAAGCCACGGCTCTTTGCCTGCTCGATTAGCGCGTGAGGAACTCCGTCCAGACAAAGTAGCAAACGTCGCATTTCACAACCTCCGTGATCTACTGCTCCGCGTCGGGTTTCGACGCCAGTTCTGTTTTATAAGCGTGTCGCAACCCCTTCTTCGCTTCGTCGTGTGCGTCGTAAACGTTGGGACGCGCCAGCACCTGTTTGTACTGCGCTAACGCATCATCACGCTTGCCCGCCGCATCGTACGAACGCGCTGCATACAAATGCGCCATCGTCACCAAGCCTGCCTCGGCACGCTCAGCCTTCGTCGCCGCGAGAAACTCTTTCGCCGCACGATCGTGATACCCGGCTACCAACAATGCTTCACCATACTTGAAATGAATCAGATCGAGCGCCCGCGTCGCGCTGTCCCGCACGTTGCGATCGCGCAGCACTTCGTCAAACGTCGCGAATGCTTCCTTTTCCGCCTGAACCGCGCCTGCCACATCTTTCTCTTTCCGTTTGACACTCGCGAGTGAAACAAGCGCATCAGCAGTTTCGACCTTCAGCAGGTAGTTGCGCGGATACTTCGCACTCAACTCGCGCGTCAGCTTCACCACTTCAGCAAAACGCTTTTCACGCGTGTAAAGCAATACCAGAACAGTCTTCGCGTCGTCCTGCGACCAGCGACCTTCTCTGGCAACCTGTTCTAGCAGCTGGAGCCCACGCCTCTTCGAACCGCGGAAACCCGTTGCACCGGCAAGTATCTTCACCGGCAACGGCAACGAACCAACTATATATTCGTACAACCCGATCGTTATTTGCGCATCGATGTATTTCGGATCGAGCTTCAATACTTCGCGATGAAGATTCACAGCGTCGTTGCCGTTGCGGAGGGCTGCGAAGTGACGTCGCTCGACAGCCTCTTCAAACGACGCCTTCAATCCTTCAGTATTCGCCAGGAAATCCATCGCCTCGATGTTCTTCGGCTCCTGTTTGAGTTTTGCTTCAGCCAGCTGTTTGGCCTGGCGCGTGAGATTGCGAAACTCGGTCACGATCTTCGGATCGACTTTGTCGTCGCCGTTTGTATAAAACGACTCGGAGCTGTAAAGCGAAACTTGCAGGCGTCGCGATTCATAGAGCGTCTTGATCCAAACGCGTGCTGCAAGCAGTTGATAACCTCCGGGATGATTTGGAAAGAGTTGAACGATCTCTTTGAAATCGCGTTGTGCTTTGTCGTAGTCGATGTTGTATAGAGCATCGAGCCCGCTGCGCCGCAACTCTTCGAATCGCGCGCGCTCTGCATCCGTTAACCATGGGGATGAAGGCTGCTGTGCAGTCGCACTAAAGGTCACCGCCAGCAGCAAAACCAAAACACCGAAATACTTCACTTCAACTCCTCCAGTAAATCCATCTGTGGATCAAGTCTGAAACGACTCCATGTACTTCACACCCGATCCCGTGTTGAATAAAACTACGCGCTCGCCGCGTCCCACCTCACCTGTCTCCATCAACTTTCGCAACGCCGGTAAACATGCAGCTCCTTCCGGCGCGCAGAAGATTCCTTCAGCCGCGCCAATTTCGCGGGTTGCCGCAATCAACTCTTCATCAGTCACCGAAACCGCAGTCCCGCCCGAGTTGCGCAACGCATCGAGAATCAAGAAATCGCCGATTGCCTTCGGCACGCGCAGTCCGGACGCGGTTGTCGCCGCATTCGGAAACTCATCCGCGAATCGATTCCCTTCTTCAAATGCGCGGACGATCGGTGCACAACCTTCCGCCTGCACAGTCACCATGCGTGGTCGCCTGCTTTCAATCCAGCCCATTCGTTCCATCTCGTCGAACGCTTTCCACATTCCGATCAAGCCCGTGCCGCCCCCGGTGGGATAAATGATCACGTCGGGTAATTCCCAGTTCAGTTGCTCCGCGACTTCGTATCCGAGCGTTTTCTTTCCTTCAACTCGATAAGGCTCTTTCAACGTGGAGACGTCGAACCAACCCTCTTTTTCTTTCCGCCTGCCGACTTCCGCACCGCAGTCAGTAATGAGTCCATCCATCAGGGTGACACGAGCGCCGGTCTGTTCACACTCGACGATGTTCGCACGTGGCGTGTCACGCGGCATGAAGATGTACGACTTCAGCCCTGCGCGACTGGCGTAAGCGGCCAACGCACCGCCAGCGTTTCCGGCCGACGGAACCGCAAGCTTTGCGGCTCCCAGTTCCTTCGCCATCGACACGGCGGCTGCCATTCCGCGGGCTTTGAAACTCTGCGTCGGGTTCTGCGATTCGTCCTTGATGTAAAGCTCATGGATGCCGACGCGTTTTCCCAAACGTGGTGCATGGAGCAAGGGCGTCCAGCCTTCACCAAGCGAAATAATGTTTTTGTCGTCTTCTACCGGCAGCACCTCGCGATAACGCCAGAGGTCGGGGCGACGCGATGCGAGGGACTCCTTTGTCAAAGTCAATTTGGCGCGCTCTAAATCGTAGCGAACCAGCAATGGCTTACCGCAGGCAGTGCAAAGGTTGTGCAACCGATGTGCCTCGTGTTCCAGACCACAGAGGCCACATTCGAGATGAGTGACGTTCATTAGCTAACTTCCTTAGTTTTTGGGGAATTCGGGCGAACAACTGCAAGTATGCGACAGAAATGGAGATTATGTGTAACGCGGATTTGAACTTAGGTAGGAGACAACAAGTGCAATAGGTTTGTGCTGGTGGTGCCGCAAACCTATTGCACTCGGAGCAAGCACTTTAACTCGAAAGAAGGAGCATTCTTTCTGACGGATCAGTGGCCGTGGCCGCTGTTGCCGTCGATCTGGCTGCGGATTTCGCCGCCGGGCCAGAGTGTGCTGTGAACGTTGACATAAGTCGCACCCGCACGTATGGCTCTAATCAACTCGTCAATCTCACCAGTGTTAATACCCTGAGTTCGGGCCGCAGCGGTTGCCGGAATATTAGGACTGACGTCCGCGGCGACAATCGTGCCCGATATAGTTGCCGGAGGCGCGGGACAGGGTTGAGTTCCAGCGGGTCCATTGCCGAGATTGGTGCAAAGGAACACACTGATACCGCCGTTTACGCCAACGTTTCCGAAGTGAATGTGGGCCTGTTGCACAGCGCCTTCAAGATCGGAATAGCTGAGTTCCCAGTCAATCCGCGATTCGTCATTGCTGATTCGCGCATTAAAAGTTCCACTTCCTGTAGTCGAAACTGCCGGGACCTCCTGGTATCCGGTCAGCAATTCGCTAATTTTCTTGAAGCCCTGGGCAAAGACAACGGTTGAGGCCGACACCAAGGCAATTACAGCAAGAGACATCAATAGTCTTCGCATTCTCTACCTCCCAAGATTCTGTTGTAGCTAAGTGGGGGGCGCATAATATCACAATTGTGGAAAATAGCCACGAAGAAGCACCCATCCCATAAAGATTGCCAATTGCCGATTTCCGATTGCCAATTTGGCCGTTGAAAATTGGCAATTGGCAATTGGCAATCGGCAATTGATTCTTTGCAGCGCTTCCTTTACCTTGTCCCTTCCTTATGACGATAAGCCTGCTCGCCCTCGATCTCGACGGGACGCTGCTCGATTCCCGGGGCCATATTTCTGAGCGAAATCGCGTCGCTATCGACAATGCGCGCGAACAGGGCGTGCATGTGGCATTAGTAACCGGCCGTCGTTTTCGCGATTCGCGGCCGGTCGCGCTTGAACTCGGTCTGGATGTTCCATTGATCTCGCATAACGGCGCGTTGACAAAACATGCCGTCACGCTGCAAACCGTTTCGGTGTTGCCACTGCCGCTCGCAGCCGCCCGCGACGCATTGCGAGTGGGTCGCGCAAGCGGCGTTGATTCTTTGCTCAGCGATGATCATGAAGGTTTGGGTGTGCTTGTTTACGATCACGTTCGCGGCGGAAATTCCGCGGCTAACAGATACATCACATGGGCCAGACGAATTCATGGCGAGGAGGAAGGCGTTCGCGCAGTACAGCAAGTGAGCTCACTCGAAGATTATTTGGACCATGATCCGATTCATCTCTCGTTCTCGGGTGGCTGCGCAGAGATGGACCAGCTCGAGGAAGTACTCAAAGCGGAGCTTGGCTCAACAGTGAAGATTCTCAGCACGAAGTATCTAGAACAGGATTTCACGCTCCTCGACGTCGTAAATGCCGCTGCGTCTAAAGGCGCGGGCGTCGCTGCCGCAGCCGCGGAGCTTGGTGTGAGTCGCGAAGAGATAATGGCTATCGGCGACAATTTCAACGATCTTGAAATGCTTTTATTCGCGGGCACCGGCGTGGTGATGGCCAACGCGCCCCTCTTGCTACGCGAAATTGCGGGCTTGTATCCGACTGCTTCCAATCGTGAGGACGGTGTGGCTGCAGCGATCGAGCAATTCATATTGAGCAAATTCATATTGAACAGCAATTAATCAACCAGTAAGGAGAAACCATGGCAAATCGAACGGCAGTGATCCAAACAAACAAAGGGACGATTCGAGTCGAGTTGTTGGAGTCGGACGCACCCAAGACCA
>DATEIS010000287.1:0-6619 GCA_035278765.1 Pyrinomonadaceae bacterium
TCAGGAAACGGCGCGAGCATGAGTGCTCCATTCTGAGGCCCTGAAGTGCGTGACGACAGTCTAGAGAAGCGCGATCAGAAGTGTCAACATAAACTAAATGCCGGACATAAACGAGGCGTTCCCTCACAAATTTTGCATCAACCTGGATCGCAGACCCGAGCGCTGGGAACAGATGCGTTCGAAGTTCGAACGTTGCGGTGTTGAGGGTGTGCAGCGTTTTGCCGCTGTCGATGGTCAACAGGTGATCGTTCCGGCGAACTGGACTGACTCGCCGGGCGCTTACGGATGCCTGCGCAGTCATCTCGAGATCATCAAGGACGCGCGCCGGCTCGGTTGGCCAAACGTGCTGATCTTCGAGGACGACGCGGCGCTCGATCCTGAGATACTCCAAAAATTCAGTCCTTATTTTGCACAGGTGCCCGCTGACTGGGAGATGTTGCACTTTGGAGCGAATCACATGGCGGCGCCGGTCGGGGTTTCGGCGAACGTGGTGAGGATTACGAGTGCTAATTCGACGTTTGCTTATGCGCTAAACGCTGCCGTGTTTGATTCGTTTATCGAGCTCAACACGCGGGCGCTCACGGCAGTTGATCTCAACAACCGCACGCTGCAGACCGAACATGCCTGTTACTGCTTCATGCCACATCTGGCGTGGGTGGAGGATCTTAGTTCCGATGTGCAGGTGCGGCAGAAGTATCACTGGTACTTGAAGGAGTCGTTGGTATTGCATGGCACGGAGATGGATCAGATCCTGGGTCAGACGGCGGTGATCATTAAACGCACGGCAAACGATTCAGAGAATTTGCAGTTCTTGACGAGTTTTTATCAGAAATATTTGCCCGGGATCGAAGTTGCCGCGGATTCTGACAGATCGTTTCTGATTTTCACGGATAGCAATGTGTTTGTTGAGGAGTGGGATATTCGAGGGAATTTGAGGATGTGCGAGAGGTTTGATTGTGCGACGGGTTTTAGGAGTCTGGTTGAGTTGACGCCAGCGGCGACGCGGATGTTGAGGACGAGTAAACCGATGATCCTGACGCCGTGGTTTGATGCGAATGATTATCAGCGCAGTGAGAAGCAGGAACGGTTTGAGAGGTTTTCGATTTTTAGAAGAGATGCGGTTTCGCGGAAAGACTTAAGAATATTCAATTCACCTAATGACGCCCTGCTCATGGCGTAGTTGGTTACAGGATTTGCATGATTTTCAAGATGGGCAAGATTGAATCTTGTAAATCATGAAAATCCTGCAAATCCTGTCTACAAATCACGTACGACTAAACGTGAGCCAGGTCGAAAGCGCGTCGTCCGTACTCATCACCGGCTTCTCGGCGAGGTCGAGGTGACTACAATCCCCATCCCCACGCACACGCATCAACCTGGTATTCGGATTCCGCATCCGGCTCGTCACAAAGCGCACGATGAACCCGATTCGCGGTTCATCTGACGCATTAGGATTCGAACTGTGAACAAGCGTGCTCTCATGCAACGAAATCTGTCCCGGCTGCAATTCGACATCAACCGCCTGCGTCTCATCGACATCCATCTTGATTCGCTCACCACGTCGATTCAACAAGTGCTCATCCGCGACGTTCTCGTGATCAAGCGCGCCGAGACGGTGCGAACCCGGAATCACGCGCATACAACCATTCCCTCGATGACTCGGCGTAAGCGCAATCCAAGCCGTAGTCGACGGCGTCAAATGCAACCCGGAATAAAAACTATCCTGGTGCCACGAAGCGTAACGAAGATCGTGCGGTTGCTTCGCCAGCACAAGCGTCCCATAAACCAGAATGTCATCACCCAAAATCGCTTCAACCACGTCGAGCAATCGCTCGTGTGTCACGACCTTGTGAGCCCAGTCAAAAAATATGTGCAAGCGATCGAATCGCGCCGGCGCGTATTTAACCAACGACTCAAACGCACCACGAACTCCTTCGACTTCCGCTCCCGACAAAATCTCAATCGGAAACGCAAAACCATCGCGTCGATAAGCTTCGATCTGGTCCGGACGCATCAGTATGGTGGTTCAAACAGGAATGAATACTTCTCAAGGAATTTCCGGTTCTTTTCGACCGTCTCGCCCATCCGCTCAACCACTCCGGTTTTGTAACCTTTGCCCGTCAGCTTCTCTTCCATCTTCTGCTTCCAACGCTTGTTGGCAGACTTCTCACCATTCAGTCCGAGATAGCCGTTCACAAAGATATCCCAGTCGAGGTATCGCTCCAGGAAACGCTTGTGGTAGAGCCGGCGCAGACGGTCGTTGGCCTGGAGTGCACTGCGCGTCTTCACATAAACGTCTCTGAGCGTCCGTCGCGCGATCACATCACCTTTCTGATCGATCGCTTTGTCGATCTGGTAGATGCGTTGCAGGTAACCCAACTGGCTGCCCGGGAAATGTCTCGGATTGCGGCTCCAGATATAACTCTCATCGAGCGCAATCGTGGGGATGGCGCTGTCGGCAAAGAAGAAATGTTCGTCCGGACCATGCAGAGTCACGGCATCGTGGTCCATAAAGATGATCTTCACTTTCCACTCGCCATCTTTCCAGCACGACTTCAGACCCACATTCCGCGCAACGAACGATTCACCACGCGTATGAACTCGCAAACTAAACAACGTGCCCCAGAACTTCGCGATCTGTTCCACAATCGACAGGTAAACTTCGTCGGCCCGTGCGCGATTAGCGCTCAATGCGGCCGCGACGTATTGCTCGTGATTTCGATAGCGAACGTCGGGAGGTCGATAAACACCAAGAATCTCCTCCAGCACCGTGTCCGCAAGTTGTTTGGCCTCGTCCGCCGAGTAGTCGACGCCCAGTCCGGCCTTGAAATAGCGTTCAGGCCCATTCTTTAACAAATAACTCTCGATCTTATCGAGTCGAAATGCGGTTGTGCCCGTGAGTATCGCCTGACCCGGTGTCACTTGAGCGATGAACTGCGCTGCGAGACTCACACCGTCAGCAAGCGGAGGCAGTTTACCGTGCCCCTCACTCGCAAAAGCTTCAACTGAGTCGCGCATCGCCGCGCGCATTTGGTTGAACCCGCTGCCGAACAAGTGACGCTGCGTGAAGTAATCCATCGTCCGCGCGGCGCCGTTGCGCGTCGGAATCGTGTAAACAAACGAGCGTGCGATGTATGCGGGTATGGGCGCGTCGACACCGTGAACCTGGCGATAACCGCGATTAAGCCGGATTGCTGCGTCTGCTTCATAACGCAGCAGCCACTGCATACTGCCGCCATTCAGTCGATGCGACGGCGGAACAGTGTAGCGGTTTCGCGCATAGATCACGCTGAGCGAATTCTCACCTCTGAGACCAGCGCGCTTGATTTCAAATTCGATATCACTGCCGGGAGGCTTGATGACCAGGACCACTGTCGTGAGTGGATACTCAACCAGCGAATTAAGACGAGAGCTGGTTCTTTCCGATACCCAGTAAATACGACCGGTTTGACTCAAACGTCGCAGAATCTCGCCCTCGAAATCGGGCAACAATTCGACGGATCGTTTGATTTCGTCTTTGATGGTTTTGATTTCAGAGAGGTCGACGTCTCGAACGCCCGCAGTGTCGTCGATCTGTCGGATGATCTCGTTGACAATTTCCTGCGGTGTACACAAATAGCGCGCGAGTGTGAGTTTACAGTGCTGGCGCGAGACACTGAAGAAGTCTCGCAAAACGGCGTGTGAAGTCTTTTGTCCTACGATGCGATCGTGAATCCAGGCCAATCGTTCCAGCCGGCGACGAAACTCGGGAACGAAGCGCCGGATATCGGTGGATGTGTATCCTTCTTTCAGTACCGATTTGTTTAGAGGATTCTTCAGCCCACGTTGCTTGAGATCGAGTTGAACCAGTAATGAATCGAAGGTGTCGAGATCTTCCGGATCGATTTTGAGTACCTGGTTTTCGAGTACGAGAGTGGCGATGCGACGAAGATTCCAGGGCAGGCCCGTTCGTTGTTTGCAGATCGAGATTAGCTTCTTGCAAAAGCTCCGGTCGTAAGAATCGTAACTGAGAAGCCCATCGATCAGATCGAAGACTTGCGCCGGGTTGTGAAACTCTGAAGCAAGAAGATTTAAGAGACTGGTTCGATCCGGTTTGCGTATCGCCCTTGTTGCAGATGACATGACGTAATTAACAGTATAAACGAACGTCTGCGCCCACTGCGTCACGGCGGTGAGGTTCACCACCGTAACGCAGAACGACGCAGAGCCGCGAGAGTAAGAAATTAAAGAAGCTTAGCGCTTCTTGCTAGAACTCTTCTTTGTCGACGTTCCGCCACCCACCGGCTTACCTACAAGTACTCCGCCACCAACCGGCTTCGGTGCAGGCTTAGGTGTCGGCTTCGGCCGTGGCTTGGGTCTTGGCTTTGGCTTGGGCTTGGGTTTCGGAGTCGGCTTCGGCTTAGGCTTAGGCTTCGGTTTAGGCTTCGGTTTCGGTTTCGGCTTGGGCTTTGGTTTGCCCTTCTTCTTCTTCCAGCTCTTCTTGTATTTCGACTTCTTGCCGCCCGGCTTCTTGTCTTTCTTCTTCTTCATCAACGAACCGCTGAGTCCGAGGGCTAGAGCTGCTGCCTGAAACAAATCAGGAGTACACGCATAGAAAGAGGGCAAAATATTGTATAGCGTCTGAGCACAAGCTCTTCTAACTATTAGAGCAACTGGATCTTGTGCACCGCCGCCCTTTCCCTTGCCCTTGCCTTTGCCTTTTCCTTTGCCCTTACCCTTTCCCTTTTTCTTACCACCCATAACTTTCCTCCTCAAAGAACCACGTGGTTAAGGTTTCTTCATATCTGGTAATGGCTGTCTGATGAAGCGCTCAGTGCCATCATTAATCTTGGTTGGGGGTTGATACCCTGGTGACGTTTTCGCCGGACAGGCTGCGTTCTGTGTCGTTGGATTGTTTACAGTACCTACGCGGAAGATACCCCACGCACCATCTCTGGCCTGAGTTGGAACGAACACGGTGTAGAGGTAGTCGCCACCCCGTCCACCTTCTCCACCAGCCTTGTCGATCAGCATATCGAAATGGTCTGACGAACCATGGTTGTCACGCGACCCGATCCATTGCGACAGGATGTTGTTACCGAGCTGCGTGCCATTATTGATGTACGGATTTCGCTGCCATACGTGACCGTGCAGCGAGAACACCTGCGAAGTACCCGTTCCGAACGGGTGAGTCATGCGGAAACGAACTTTATCGCCGATCGCTGCTGTCAGTATTGGTGTCTTCGGATCGCCAACCTGGCCTCCTGGACCTGCCAACTGATTCGACAACATACACGAGAAGTCGCCGGTAATGTTGTTCTGATAACGGAAGCTCCATGGCTCAGTCGAATAGTTCGCTGCGCCGCTGTTGGTGCCGTTGCCGTTGACAGCGACCGAGTCTCCGATCATTAACGCAAACTCACGGAACTTCGAGCCGTCCGAGAGATTGACGGTTGCCGACCTGCGACTGGTTGCGTCAGTCGTCCACGTCGCTTTCGCCGGCTCGATGACCATCGAACCAAACAAGCCTTGCGGATTCTGGAAAAACACATCGGACGGGAACAGGTTCAACGCGCCAAACTCCACCGGCGTGTACTTCATATTGCCAGTAGTAGTATCTCGCTCGACCGTGCCCGCGTACCATGTATACGACCTGCTCTTTCCAAACGGAATTGTTTGGTTCGTAGACGCCGGCAGACCTTCCCGATTCCAGCCAACATTGAGACCGCTGCTGCTCGCGCCATCGTACGAGAGGAGCTGCGGATGCAGTCCGATGTAACTCGACGCGTTGTGCGGGTAAACCGTTCCGGTGAACGGTTGCGGTAACGAGAAGGTCGTATTGAGAACCGCCGAATTCTGCGCGATGCCGTTGGTCAGATTGATCTGAATACAATCACCGGCATTTGCACGCAGGATGAGTGGTTCAACTGGAACGCCGGCATTTAGCTTTCCGTTAGTCAAATCACTACTCATGACGTACATGATTCCCAGCGGGTTCTTCAGTTGTGACCCACGTGAGTTGAATACGATCGAACCGCCGGGCAATGCTGCCTGAGCCGTCACCGCTGTGACGTTGAAGACTTTCGGCTGCTGACCGGCAGGACAAGGCGTGTACGCGACCGGTTTACCCGGCTGGATCGGATTGTTTGGCAGCGGCACCACCTTCTTCAGGATCGGATCGTTTGACGCTGCGTCCGGGTCGTATGAACGGAAGATTCCCCACAACCCGTTACTGATTCCACTTTCATCAAAGCTCGGACTGTAGAGATAGTCGACGCAGTTCACATTCGACTGTCCATCCGGACACTTGCGACTGACGCTCGGCGCTGATGACGATGGCACAGTGAACACGAGCTCAAAGTGTTCCGAGAGTCCGGTCGCCTGAGCACTGCGATAACCCGAGTTCTTCCAGGACGGCTCAGAGAACCATACCGGACCTTGCAGGTTGAACTGGTGTTGAAACACGTGAGCTCCAACCAGCATGCGAAGCTGAACCTTGTCTCCCTGGTACGCGCGCATCAAAGGCGTCATTGGATCGGGCGCCCATTGTTGATCGGGCGGCAAGATCGAGTTGATCTGCTTCACTACCGTGTTATCGAACATGTACGAAAGGTCAACGCGCGGGTCAGCGGGCTGGCCC
>DATEIS010000288.1:0-3187 GCA_035278765.1 Pyrinomonadaceae bacterium
TCAGTACCGTAACGCGGTAGCGTCGGGTGGATCTGCATGCCAAGGTCGACCCGACGCTACCGCGTTACGGTACTGACCGTGTCCAACAGTGACTCTTGAGGCAAGCAGTATCGTCTTCAATAGATAATGTGTCTTGACCAAAAAACGTTTCGAACGCATTGGCGGGCTGAGCAGGAAGAACATTTCACCAACTTGCGGTAGAGTTATGAAGATCTGCAAATAAAAGCCTGTGGGTACTTTCTCGAATAAAACATGCAACTGAAAACCGTCGTCCTCCTAATCATCTCCAACACTTTTATGACCGTAGCGTGGTATGGGCATCTTAAATACAAGAAAGCGCCGCTGGTGGCGACGATCGTTGCCAGTTGGGGCATCGCTTTTTTTGAGTATGTATTTCAGGTTCCGGCGAATCGAATCGGATCAAACTACTTCAGCTTGACTCAACTCAAGATCATGCAGGAGTGCATAACCCTGGTCGTGTTCACGGTGTTTGTACTTTTGGTTTTTAGAGAGCCTTTACGCTGGAACAATCTCGTTTCATATGCCTTGCTGATCGGCGCTGTCGGATTCGCCTTTTGGCCGCATCGATAAGCGCTTACGTCAAGGAGACTTTGGCCAACCTTGGGAAAGCATCGCGACTCAACTTCATTGTGGACGCTCGGCTTGCTGTTCCTGCGATTGGGTGCCACTGCCTTCGGGGGTCCTGCTGCGCATATTGCTTTGATGGAAGACGAAGTCGTCCGGCGGCGACGTTGGATGACTAAGGATGAGTTTCTTGATCTGCTTGGCGCGACCAATCTGATCCCTGGTCCAAACTCTACGGAGTTGGCCATTCACATCGGCCATCAACAAGCAGGTTGGACCGGACTACTCGTTGCCGGCAGCAGCTTCATCCTTCCCGCGGTTGTGATTGTCACTGCCTTCGCGTGGGCTTACGTTCGCTACGGCTCGCTTCCTCAGGTTACAGGTGTGCTCTATGGAGTGAAGCCCGTAATCATCGTCATCGTGTTACAAGCGTTATGGACACTCGGCCGAGCTGCTATTAAAACTAAATGGCTCGCGTTGGTAGCTGTCGGAGGCGTTGCGCTTACGCTTGCTGGCGTTCATGAACTGCTCATTCTGTTTGGCGCCGGTGTAATCGTCGGAGCAGGACGACTAATTGCACGACAGCTCAAAAGCGGCGGTCACAATTCCCTCCTCGCGTTTTCAACACCGTCGCTTGCGTTGTTCCTTCAAGCGAGCCCTGCTGCAGCCGCTTCCTTTGGACTGTGGCCTCTCTTTCTATTTTTTCTAAAGGTTGGCTCAGTGTTGTACGGCAGCGGCTACGTGCTGCTCGCTTTCATTCGCTCGGATCTCGTCGAGCGTTGGCACTGGCTAACTGAAACACAACTACTGGATGCCATTGCCGTGGGCCAGGTGACGCCGGGTCCGGTTTTTACTACCGCAACTTTTATCGGGTACGTACTTGGTGGGACTCGAGGAGCCATTGTCGCAACGGTGGGAATATTTCTGCCGGCTTTCGTCTTTGTAGCTGCGAGTGGACCATTAGTGCCGCGTATTCGCCGGTCGCCGATTGCCGGAGCGTTTCTCGACGGAGTGAATGTCTCCGCGCTGGCGCTGATGGCGGTAGTTACATTTCAACTTGGTCGTGCAGCATTGATTGATGTAACGACAATCATCATCGCTTTGGTCAGCGCTGTCCTCCTTTTTTGGTTTCGGATCAATTCCGCGTGGTTGATCGTTGCTGGCGCAATTCTGGGCTGGTTGTTGTTCGCGAAAGCGTAAAAGTTGAAGAAATCGCGAGAGAATGTAAGCAAATCGCAAAGCGCACGAGAATCTATTCTACTAGGCTCCTCAATATGGGGAAGGAGTAACTCAAATGAGAATACGTTCTTTATTCCTTTGCTTGGTTGTCATCGTGATGGGAGGTTACATGACTAAAACCGCAACACAATCGTCGGAAGAGAATAGGCAAACAGGCTCGTCCGCAGCAGAGAGTCAAAGCTTTGTTAAAGGTCTCTGGGGCGTCCGCTACCAGGTCAAAGACGTTAGTCGCTCAGTAGATTTCTACACTAAACAGCTTGGTCTAAAGCTGGACATGCAGAATTTACCGGCCTTCGCGCAGGTTTCAGTAGGGAATCTCAAACTGATTCTTAGTGGTCCAGGCGCCTCGGGTTCCCGCAAAATGCCGGACGGTCGACAACAAGAGCCGGGCGGATGGAATCGCGTGATTCTTCAGGTCGACGACTTGGCCGCGCGCATTGAAACGTTGAAAAACGCCGGTCTGCGTTTTCGAAATGAGATGGAATCAGGACCAGGCGGAAAGCAAATCCAGCTAGAGGATCCTGACGGCAATCCGATCGAGTTATTCGAGCCGCCACGTTAGTTCGTCTTTATCGCATAAAGCACTTGACGCCAAGCCGGCCGCGGGCGTAACCTCTTCTAGCCTGTGACTTTGTAAAACAAAGGGCTTTGACGTGGCTTTATGGACAACTATGACGTAACCATCATTGGGGCCGGACTCGCGGGCCTCCAATGCGGCCGGTTGCTCGCACGAAAAGGTTTGCGCGTCCTCCTCGTTGACCGCAAGAATTCACTCGATCAGAAGATTCACACTACCGGAATCTTTGTACGCCGCACGCTTCTTGATTTCGACATTCCTGACGATTGTCTTGGACCAGCGATCAAACACGTCACACTCTATTCACCCGCTCTGCGCTCGATGGAATTCGTCAGCGAATACGATGAGTTTCGCATTGGACGCATGGGCCAACTCTACCAGCGTTATTTACAACAGTGCGTGCTCGCGGGCGTGCAATGGCTTCCGGAGACGAGTTACCTCGGACATGTCTCAGCCGATGGCAAACTGACAGTCCGTCTTTCCACAGAAACGGTCACCACCCGCTACCTGATCGGCGCCGATGGTGCGCGCTCTCGTGTCGCTCGTGATTTGAAACTCGACTTGAATGAGGAATGGATCGTAGGTGTTGAAAGTGTCTTCGAAGGCGTCTGTATCGATGGTCCACCGCGTCTACTTTGCTTTCTTGATCCCGAGCTGGCTCCGGGTTATATCGCATGGATCGCACATGACGGTGAAGAAACTCATGTAGGCGTTGGCGGTTACTCGTCGCGCTTCGATCCACCGGCAGCGCTTGAAAAATTCCGCGCGCGCGTTGCCAACATAGTT
>DATEIS010000289.1:0-7028 GCA_035278765.1 Pyrinomonadaceae bacterium
TCGTGCTTACATGCGCGACGGCCGCGATGTCGTGGTAAAGGTGCAACGCCCTGACATTCGAGATGTCATCGTTGGCGATCTCGAGGCACTGGGCGAGATGGCACATTTCCTCGATCAGCATACCGAACTCGGCCGGCGCTATGAGTTCGATAACATGCTCGTCAATCTGCGCAAGAGCCTGCTGCGCGAACTTGATTTCACAATCGAGGCCCACAATCTCCACACCATAGGCCGAAACCTCGTGGAGTTTGAAAACATCGTCGTGCCCGAACCAATCGACGACTTCACTACGACCCGCGTCCTCACGATGGACTTCATCGCGGGAAAGAAGATCACTGCGCTCAATCCGTTGCGACTGATGGAGATTGACAGAGGTTTACTGTCATATGAGCTGTTCAGCGCGTATCTCAAACAATTTCTTGTGGACGGGCTGTTCCATGCGGATCCGCATCCCGGAAATGTTTTTGTCACTGACGACGATCGCATCGCGTTGCTGGACCTGGGAATGGTCGGTCGCGTAACACAAACATTTCAAGACAATCTCCTGCGACTGATGCTTGCCATCAGCGAGGGACGAGGCGAGATGGCCGCCGAAGCCGCGATGCGGATGGGTGAAGAAAAAGAAGGCTTCGATCGCCAATCGTTTGTACGCAGAATCACTGACCTCGTGAACGATGATCCAGATGCAGTTTTGAGTCACTTGAATGCGGGCAGAGTAACACTGGACATAACCAAGATTTCTGCGGATTGCTGGTTCCGCTTGCCTGCGGAATTCACGATGATTGCCAAAGCTCTGCTGAATCTGGACCGCGTCGTTTACGCGCTCGATCCGAATTTCGATCCGAATATCATCATTCGCGAACGCGCAAACGATATCCTCCAGCGCAACATCCTGAAGAGTGTCGCACCAAACAATCTTTTATCGGGTGTAGTGGATCTAAAAGAGTTTGTCGCTAAACTGCCACCCAGAGTAAACAGGATTCTCGACGCGGCTGGGAATAACGAGCTTCGTTTCAAGGTCGATGCAATTGACGAGAAGGTCGTTTTAGAAGGACTTCAGAAAGTCGCGAATCGCATCACTCTCGGTCTCGTGGTCGCTGCGTTGATCGTCGGTGCGGCAATGCTGATGCGAGTCGACACGTCGTTTCGGATCTTTGGTTATCCTGGCTTGGCGATGATCTTCTTTCTGGTTGCGGCCGCTGCTGGTCTGGGACTCGTGTTCAGTATTCTCTTCTACGACGAGAAGCGACGTAAAAAACACTAGATCCGGCGCTCCTCGGCTGTGGCGAGTAACTCTTCCAGAGTTGCGCTTTGCTCCTTACTCAACGAATCGAAACACATTCCGAATCCAACTCCTTGCTGATACGAAGCAACGCGACCACTGAGAGACAGCAACCCGCCGGATGGAAGGTTTATTTCCAGATTGACCGGTTCGTTCAATTCGACCCTTCCGAAGGTATTTACAAAGCAACCACCCATACTGACGTCATCAACCCGAGCTTCGTGGGTACGCGACATACTTTCCCACTTTGCCTCAATGAGAATCAGCTTCCGTTTGTTACTTCGTCGCTCCCGGGTCATGACAGCCCTCTACGTGAGCAATTTGTGCGCCAAATGTCGAGACATTCTAAACGATGCTGCGCAAGCGAAGAAGATTATTCACGCGGGAAAAGGCTGGTCCTGGGCGGACTAGCAGGAGCGTATCTCGCGAGCAATCGATATCCCAACAGGAAGAGCAAGATAAATCCGAACGTGAGTGGCAGGCGTGTGTCGGATTTTACTAACATCCAGAAGTGAACCACTCCAGCAATCGCCGATAGATAAACTAGACGATGTAGATTCGCCCATCGTTTACCTCCGAGCCGCTTAACCATCTTGTTTGTTGAGGTGATCGCGAGTGGGACCATCAACACAAACGCGAGCATACCTACGAGGATGAATGGGCGCTTGGCCACGTCTTGTACAACACTAAGCAGATTGAAGAGCCGGTCAAACCAAACATACGTGAGCAGGTGTAGAGCGCCATAAAAGAAGGCAAACAGGCCGAGCATGCGTCGAACTTTAACTAGCGAATTGACACCGAAGATTTTCCGCAACGGCGTGACGGCGACCGTCAAGCTGAGGAAAACAAGCGTCAGCATCCCGGTGGTCCTGGTAGCAAACTCAAGCGGGTTAGGACCAACTCGCTTGTGGTAAAGATCCCACAAAAGCAGCACGAGCGGGATAACAGCATTTATGAAAACAACAACTTTAGGAAACGTCATAAAGCACGAAGGACCTTCAGAAATTCTTCACCAGGTCCATTCCCCGGTACAGATGTGCAACCTGCTCCGCATAACCATTGAATAGAAGCGTATCGCGACGGCCGTATTCACCAATTCTTCGTTCCGTCGCCTGACTCCAGCGCGGATGCGCCACACTTGGATTCACGTTCGAATAGAAACCGTATTCGTCGGGAGCCTGTATGTTCCAGGTTGTCGGCGGTTCATCGGCAACCAGCGATATCTTCACGACTGACTTGATACTCTTGAAACCATACTTCCACGGCACGACCAGCCTGATCGGCGCCCCATCCTGCGGCGGCAGCGTTTCGTCGTACATTCCTGTCGCCATGATCGTTAACGGATGCATTGCCTCATCGAGACGGAGTCCCTCGACGTAGGGCCAATCGAGAATGCCGGTTCGTTGATTCGGCATTCGCTCAGGATCGAGCAGTGTTTGAAACGCGACATAACGCGCCTGAGAAGTTGGTTCGACCTTCTCAAGCAACTTCTGCAAAGGAAAACCGACCCACGGAATCACCATCGACCAGCCTTCAACACAGCGCAAACGGTAGATGCGTTCTTCGAGTGGAAACTTCAGTAACTCATCAATATCGAAAACCTTTGGTTTATTAACTAAACCCTCGACCGATACCGCCCAAGGGCGCGTGACAAAACCCTTTGCCGCGTAAGCAACACCGCTCTTCGACGTGTCAAACTCGTAGAAATTGTTGTAGTTCGTGATTGAGTCCAACGGCGTTAGCTTATCGTTGATCGCGAAACCATCCTTGATAGCTTCTGATGTGGGCGCCTTGGCGACTTCCTGAATCTTCTCACCCTCGACTCGTTCGGCTGGAGGCGGATTGAGACGACGATACAGCAGCGTGCTGGCAGTCGCTGTTCCGGCCAAAACTGCCGCCTGGATAAATCGCCTGCGGTTTAGATAAACGTGCTTATCTGTGACTTTTTCTGGTTCTTCTGTCATTTCTAAAACCTTGCTCTTTAGAATACCTCTATTAGTCGCTCCGTTCGCCAAATACTTACGACTCCGAAGGGACTATTGGATTGACAGGATTTAGGCCATCCTGTAAACCCTGAGAAATCATGTAAATCCTGTCGAAGGATCATTGCGTGGAACAACCATCAGCGTTGCCTTCTAATACAACTGCCAACGAACCCACCGAAAGCTTTGGATTACGCAGCAGACTTATCCGCTGGGGAATCGTTTTGCTCGTCGCTGCCGGCATTCTTCTGATACCGGTTCCTTCCGGCATCACACCTCAATCGTGGCGTTTGCTCGCCATTTTTGCCGCCACAATCACGGGTTCGATCGTGCGTCCCATTCCCGGCGCGGCAATCGTGTTGTTAGGCGTCACTGCTCTGCCGCTTTTCAAGGTGATGACCATCAACGAAGCCCTGACGGGCTACGCCGATCCGGTTGTTTGGCTCGTGCTGGCAGCGTTTTTCATTTCGCGCGGCATGATTAAGACAGGTTTGGGCCGCCGCATAGCTTTTCTCTTTATCAAAGCCATCGGTAAACACTCTCTGGGGCTTGCTTATGCTCTCGGCTCAACCGAAGCCGTGCTGGCGACGGTGATTCCATCAACAGGCGCTCGCTCGGGTGGAATCATCTTTCCGATAGCCAAAAGCCTTGCCGAGGCTTACGAATCTCGACCCGGTCCAACTGCCCGTCGCCTCGGCAGTTTTCTAATGACGAGCGTTTACCAGTGCAATGTGATTGTTTGTGCGATGTTTCTCACGGGCCAGGCGTCAAATCCGATCATCGCTCGCTTCGCAAAAGAAGTCACCGGGATTGACATCACTTACGCGCGTTGGGCCATCGGCGCAATCGTTCCCGGACTGCTAAGCCTTCTCCTGGTACCGTGGATCCTGTATCGCGTCTTTCCGCCCGATGTGAAACACACACCGGCGGCGAGCGAAATCGCTTCAACCGAGTTGAAAGCCATGGGGCCAATGAAATGGTCCGAATGGTTGATGCTGCTGGTTTTTTTCCAGGTAGCGGGCCTTTGGATGACTACCAAAATCCACGGCCTCGACTACGCCGTGGTAGCACTATTCGGAATCGCTGTTCTGTTGATTTCAGGTGTCCTTGACTGGGAAGATCTCGTTACCGAAAAGGCGGCATGGGGAGTATTCATCTGGTATGGCGGACTGATTCGCATGGCTGAAGCCCTGGGCCAAACGGGAATCACTAAGCGATTTGCAGAAGCATCGGCAAGTTTGACTACAGGTTGGAAATGGTGGCTGGCACTCGCGTCGTTGTTGCTAATCTATTTTTACGCGCACTACGTCTTCGCGAGCATAACAGCGCACGTGACCGCGATGTTTACGCCGTTTCTGATCGTAATTCTCGCGGCTGGGGCGCCACCATACCTGGCAGTGCTTTCGCTGGCGTATTTCTCAAACCTGGCAGCATCGTTAACTCACTACGGTACAACACCCGCACCGATCTACTTCGGCGCCGGTTACACAACACAGCGAAGGTGGTGGACGGTCGGATTGCTAACGTCGTTGATAACTATCTCTGTCTGGACTCTAGTCGGTTTCACTTGGTGGAAAGTTCTCAGACTCTGGTGATCAAACATGGCAGGATATTCCGGAACCCCGCTCGCAAAAAAGATTGGAATCAAGGAAGGATCTCGAGTCGCACTCGTAAACGCGCCGAAAGACTTTCAATTCGCTCCAAAAGAACTTCCTGACAACGTCGAGTTCCTAAAAGCAACCGCCAAATCACTCGACATCATTCTCTATTTCGTAACCACTGAACGAACTCTCGCAAAAGACTTCAGCAAACTCGCTGCAAGACTCACTGCAAATGGAATGATCTGGATCGCATGGCCGAAGAAAAGTTCAGGCGTCGCAACTGATCTTACGTTCGATCGCGTCCAGCGAATTGGTCTTGACGCCGGACTAGTTGATGTAAAGATCTGCGCAGTTGATGACACATGGTCAGGACTCAAGTTTGTTTATCGTTTGAAGGATCGACCGTCTCTAAAAAAGTAAACCTGATCCTTGGACTGTGTCCAACTATCGATAAAGAAACTATCAACAAAGAAACGTTCACAGAGTTATCCACAGATCCTGAGGAAATCTCTGTGGAAAAGAAGCGGTAGAGTTTTACAAAGCTGTTACAAGGGCACACTTACAACACTTTGCACACGTCAGCGGCGTACGCAAAAGCCTTTGCAAATGAACGCGTTAACTCATAACACATCACTCGCGCACCGGTGACATTTATCACTTGGTCCAATCAGTTTTTACGTTCGCTACTAATTGTGGGACCAAGAAAAATAAATACGAACTAGTTGCGCCAAACATCAGGCGAACAGTTTTTGGCGTACGTAATTGCATTCAAATTCTCTAATGAAATCGTATGTCTCTCAGATGCGCTTGCGACAATTCAGACACAGAAAATATTCACTTCAGACGAGTGATGTGATCACGTATCCTCTCATTCAAGAGACGTTTGCGTTGCTTGAAAGTAATGTTGAATCGCAGATCGATCGCCAAAATTTTGGAGTTGATTTTGAGTCGAAACAAATCTGAAAAAGGTGTTGCAAAAAAAGTGTTGATGTCTATAATGCGATTCCCTCGCTGACATATTGATTGCCATTTACAGAGTTTGGATCAGCGGCCTGTTGAATGATCGTTTGAAGGTTAACTAGCTCTCATCTTTTTCTCGCAATTGCCCGGAGACCTTCAACCTCAGTAAGTCAGGTAAATGTTGGGGCGTGACTCGGTGTGAGTTGCGCAAGGCAATCTAGGCGATCGCGCCCAGTGGGATCTTCGCCAAAATAAATAACCCCCAATTCGATGTCTTTGCCGGAGGAGGTTAGAGCCGGACGAAGGTGTAGTGTTGTCCGTTGTACGGATTGCAAGCCAAGTCTTGATGCCCAGCCGGAGTTGTGTGATGACCGAGATACAGTTACCCCCCGAAGTAAAACTTTGCCCGATTTGTAATATAGACCTTCCGATATCCGAATTTGGAATTTGTCGAGCGCGTAAAGATGGACGCAATCTCTATTGCAAGAGCTGCATTCGTCAAAAGGTTACCCAGAGCCGTCGCGCTTTGAAGGAATACAAAACCGCACGCAAGAAATACATTTCACAGCAAGTTGAAATTGCGGAACTGCTTTCGAGTGATTCGTCGAACGGTCACTATCACGCGAAGGCAGTGAGCAAGTTGTCTCCCGTCGAGCGTGTTCGCGATGCGATTAGACGCGGCTCGAAAACGCAACGCGAGATAGCACAGGAAACAAAACTCGGAAAGGACGAAATAGGAGACGCATTAGCAAATCTTCTACTTTGGACTCACGAGATCAGAACGCAGGTTGTAGATAACACCCGGCTCTATTTCCTTAACGATACAGCCGAGACTGCAACGGTGGATGATGAAGTACGTCTCCCGGAAAGAAAGCGGGACGTGCCGAGCTCATTCAGTTGTTTGCAGGGATTGATGCCCGGAAGAAACCCGGAAGGTGAACCCGCAAAAATCGGAGGCTGGGTGGCAGCCTAGCCCCGGGTGAATGCCGATTGACAATTGCCAATTGCCGATTTGAAATTGGCAATCGGCAATTGGAAATCGGCAATGTTATTCAGAGAATCCCTGGAGCACCTCACTGGCGTGGTCTTCAGGCTTTACCTTCTCGAAGATCTTTTTGATCTTGCCCTTCTCATCGATCAAGAAGGTGGTTCGATGAACACCCATGTACGTGCGGCCCATAAACTTCTTCTCTCCCCAAACAC
>DATEIS010000290.1:0-6186 GCA_035278765.1 Pyrinomonadaceae bacterium
AGCAGCAGGAGAGGAAGGGATAGTTGCGCTATAAAAGCCGCGGGTCTTTTTGGCATTAATACTCTTTCCAGGGGACGCCGCTCAGGATTATACGGGCGCGACCTGCGGAAGCAAACGGTGATATGATCCCGAGCGTCTCAAGTCCGTAAAGTCTCGAAGTATTACGTTAAGGATTGATCATGAGATTCAGGAAAACTCTACTTTTGTTTGCAGTCATATTCGCATTTGCCGGTGTTGCCCTCGGTCAGGACAAATCACTGGGCGCGATTAAGGGCAAAGTTCGTGTCGAAACTGGGACGCCGGGTGGAGTTACCGTTGTAGTTCGGCGTGGGGATACGGAAGTAACACGTTCGACCACCGACAAAAATGGAGATTTCGTTGTGTCACGACTGACGCCGGGGATTTATGGCGTAACCTTTCGTAAGCCTGGATTGAGTATCGGTTCCCTCGAGGACATTGAAGTCAAAGCCGGCAAGACCCGTTCGCTTGGTGATCGCCTTGTCCTCACGATCGACGAAGGTTCGATCGCATTCCTCAGTGGCAGCGTCTTCAATCCTGGTGGACGCAGCGTACCGAATGTGAAAGTTGAGTTGTTACGAGTACTTGAAGACGGAACCACGAAGAAGATCGACAGCCGTATCACCACCGAAACCGGATCGTTTAAGTTTCGACTGTCGCCGGAACCAGGGAAGTATCGTGTGAGTGTTAAGGCTGACGGCTCAGAACTCGTGACAAAGGACGTCGAGATCGATGGCGCCGCAGTTTATCGTGTAGCCCTCAATTTACCTGCCAAGCCTCAATGACCCCTCATGACCCCCAATGACCCCTCAATAACTGACGCGCGTGAAGAGTTCTTAACCGCCCGGCAGCTTGCCAAGTACCTGCAAGTCAGCGAATCGACCGTTCGGCGACTCGCTGTAAAACGTCGGATCCCTTCAGTGAGACTCACGCCACGGATCATTCGCTTTCATCTTGACGCAGTTCGCGAAGCGCTCGACGTACCCGCTTATCGTATTCGTCACGGTGAGTACACCGAAAAGGTCGACGACGCGCAAATGTCGTTGGATTTCTTCCTGAGCTGACTCGCGCTACTTTCTTCCCCCGGGATTGAATTCAACCCATTGGTTGTTCTGTTTGATATAGACCTTGGGCTGCTTGATTCTGAATCCTTTACTAAATCCGGGATTGGCCGCGAGGACTTTTCTCACGGTTGATTGATCGCCAGTCGCGACGCGCCATTTTCCATCTTCACGGAGCAAGTACTGTTGGACCACAATCTTTCCTTCTGCTTGAATCGGGGTGACGACGCGTCCGTAAAGCACTGTATCGACCACAGCAAGATTGCCCATCACTTTTGTTGCGCCGATCTCCAAACGATCGAGCTGATAAAAATCCTGCGCGCGTTGTAGTGCACTCACAAAACGTTCGCGTGACATGCGATTGCGAGCCGAGCCTGGCAGGAGATCATAAAGACTGCCGTAATCGTGAGACTTTAGTTGTTCAAAGACGCTCTGAACCGTGGCGCGCACTTCAGACTGATCCGATGCCTTTACGACTGACGCTGAAAACGTCGTCGCAAAGACCAAAACCGCAATACTAAGAACTAATTTCTTCATCAGACTCCTCATCGTCGTCGTCCTCTTCACTTCGACTGGCTACTCGCTCTTTTAGTTGCACGCGATAGTTCAGAAACCAACACACAGCGCCCGCAGCAGCCGCCACAAACGCCTTTTCAAAGTCTCCGCGAAAGACGAACACGGCCGCGAGTACGCCGCCCGCTGCGGCCAGGATCATCCAGACTGCTTTCACTTGATGTTCACCGGCACAACGACGTCGAGAGCGCCGGGCGCGTAACAAACTTTGTCGTCACATGCCTGTACGCGCAATTTAGCGGCAAGGTTGTGTTTACCTGGTGCGGCTTTGTTGTCAGCCTTGAGCCTGACCTTCAGTTGAGTATTTCCTTCGTAAACTTTTAGTGGCGTTTCTGAAAAGGAGAACGTGCGAAGGAGCGGTTCAGGGTAGGCGACAGAATCAACCGAAATGCCATCTGCCGGTTTTAGTTCGAATTCAGTCGCTTTGAGATACGGCTGGCTCGGCGGGTTGGCATTTACGTGATACCCATTTTGGATCTGAATGATTACCAGCATCTCGGCCGACTCTCCCGGCGCGAGCGTGGCTTCCTGAGGCTGAGCTTTTACGACGTCGACCGAATTGATCGCCGGCGGTTCGTTTTCGTTGTTTGTCGGAGCTGCTTTGTTGCAACTTAGCAAGACGAAGCTCAGTAGCAGCAATCCTAAGCACTTTTTCATTCTTCGCGGCCCTCTGCGGTATCTCTGCGTTCTTCGTTAAGCGCCTCAGTTTAACGCAGTGAGCGCAAAGATACGCAGAGGGCCGGCAAAGAAGTTTATTCCGGAGTCGGCGTTGCCAACGCCTGGGCCAGGCGCACTCGCTTCGCACGCCGCGTCAGATAACGAGCCACGAGACCCAACGGCAGACCCACAAATATGAATATCGGAATCATCATGATCACGAAACGAACAAAGAAGAGCACCATGTCCGAGGCCATTCCGACGCTGTCAGAAACAGCCTCGCGAACTTGTTGACCAAAGCCAGTGCCGGTAACCGCGATAACCGGTTTTGGAGCTTGAATATTGATAGTGATCGTTGAAAGGCTGGAGCGATTTAGGAGAAAGCGTTTGCGACCTTCCAGTTTCTCGATCTCCGTACGGACGTCTGCGATCTGACGCTGTACTTCGAGTGCATCCGCGACTTTGTATGCCTGCCGCATGATTTCCAGAAACTGAATTTCGAGTGCCTTCTGAGTCTTGATCCGTGCTTCGAGGTCGATGAATTCCTCGGTGACGTCCTGACCAGAAACTTGTTCAGAGGGCGTGTTACTGGCCAGTTTCTTGATCTCATCAAACGCGACGCCAAACTGAGGTGAGGGAACTCGGACCACGAGTTTGATGTCGAGTGTTCGTTGCGCCGGATCGACGCTTTCGCGTTGTTTTGATTCCGAGGTGACGACAAAGCCGCCGTTGGTTTCGGCTATCGAGGCGACACGATGTTGCGTGTCGGTGGTAGACGACACTTCCATCGTGATTTCAGCGTTGCGAATGATTTTGCGTTCGAAAGCTCCGGCGGATGAGCCCTCCTCGTCCACTTTATTGAGCGAGACTTTCTGTGGCTGGACGACGCTCTCGGACACTGACGTTCGATCGAGGTCCTTAGTTGCCTCAGATTGGTTTGCATTTCCATTTTTGAAGGCGGCCATGTCGGCGGAGCCGCCGCCTCCTCGTGAACACGACAGGGAAAAACTCAACAGAGCGAGCAATAGAATGATGAGAGATCTCATGATCGGCCTCCATGCAATCTGGGATTACAGCCCTTGAACGCGTGAGGTGCTCAAGACTTGCATGGACGCATGCGATTTAGAAATCTTGAGCCGCACTACTCGGCAAGCCATTTCTAAACCGCTGTTCAACCTCTTCTTGAGAAACTGTTCCCTGGCGGTGAGCTATATCGAGGCCGTGCCGCACCTTTTCAATGACGTAAAGGTGGTACTGAATGTCCTCAAGTGAGCAATCGTCAGGTAATCTGCTCAAGAGTTGATGTACTTCTTCCTTAGCAGTGCTCATACGCGGAACTATAGCATAGGCTCGCGAAACGCGAGGCGCTGCAGCCTCCTTGAAGACTACTCGTCCTCGTCGAGGTCTTTGCCGTCAGGTTTCTTGATGCCAAACTTTTCCAGCCGATATTGCAGCGTGCGGAAAGTGAGGCCGAGGAGCTTCGCGGCCTTGGTGATGTTGTAATCAGTCTGCTCCATCGCTTGCGTAATCAAATCACGCTCGACGTCTTCGAAATTGATGCCTTCAGCGGGTAACTTAAACGTGCCCTCCGCTGTTGGTCCAATATCCTGTCGAACTTCGGTAGGCAAGTCTTCCGCTGTGATCAGATCGCCTTCGCTGAGCAGGATCGCACGCTCGATCGCCGACTCCAACTGTCTGACATTCCCGGGCCAACTGTATTCGTTCATCAACTTCTTTGTTTCCGGGGTCAGACCATTTACGACGAGCGTCGTATTCTTCGTGTGCTTTTTGAGGAAGTAGTCGATCAGGACCGGAATGTCTTCGCGACGCTCGCGGAGTGGCGGCACATCGATCGATAAGACATTGATGCGGTAATAAAGATCGTCTCGGAAGCGACCATCAGCAACCATTGCCCGCAAATCCCGATTGGTGGCCGCAATCACACGCACGTCAACGTTCATCTCATGTGTACCGCCGACGCGACGTATCTTCCGTTCCTGTAAAGCGCGCAAGAGTTTCGCCTGAATACCGACATCGAGCTCTGCGATCTCGTCGAGAAAGAGAGTGCCGCGATCCGCGATTTCGAATAAACCTTTCTTCTCAGCATGTGCGCCCGTGAACGATCCCTTTTCGTGGCCAAACAACTCCGACTCGAGCAGGTTCTCGTTAATTGCGGCACAGTTAACTGCCTGAAACATCTCCGTCGAACGCGGCGATTGATTGTGAACCGCGCGCGCAATCAACTCTTTACCCGTGCCCGACTCGCCTCGAACAAGCACCGTCGAGTTTGAGCGCGCCACTTTCAAGATCATCTTCTTGACTGACTCCATCTTGGGAGACGCGGAAATGATCTCGATGTCGATTGCGTCGAGACGATCGAGTGCACGATTGATTGTTTCCAGTAGCGCTGCCTTGTCATAAGGCTTTTCGAGATAATCGAACGCACCACGTCGCAGTGCTTCTTTCGCCGATTCGATCGACCCGTGTGCCGTGAGCAGGATCACGATGATCGAAGAGTCGAAAGCGAGCAGTTGCTGTAGCAACTCGATGCCATCCATTCCGGTCATCTTCAGATCCGTCAACGCGAGATCGAAGCGCCGGTCTTTCGCGAACTTAAGTGCAGCTTCGCCCGAGGCGGCGGTGGTAACGTCGTAACCCTCCTCCGCGAGGATCATTTCGAGGATTTCTCTCTGCGACTTCTCGTCGTCAACTACCAGAATGTTCTTTCGTGGCATGTGTGTTCTCTTTAGCCGGTAGAATTATCGTGAACGTTGTACCGCCGCCTTCTTTGGATGCGACGCTGATTGTGCCGCCGTGATCGTCCACGGCCTTCTTCACAATCGCCAGACCAAGACCCGTGCCGGTCTCCTTGGTTGAAAAGTAGGGTTCGAAGACCTTCGAGATGTCGTCAGCCGCGATGCCGCATCCACTGTCAGAAATCTCCACCTTAACAGAGTTTGCTTCCGGGTTCGAAAGCTTGATCAAGACACTGCCGCCTTCACCATTAATCGCTTCGACCGCATTAATAACGAGATTCGTGAAGACCGAACGTAGCGATTCGCGATCAGCCATCACCGGCGGAAGTTCACCTTCCTGAATGATGTTTGTTTTGATACCGCACTCTTCGGCTCTGCCTTCAACCAGACGTAATGCGTCTTCCGCTTCCGCGCGAATGTCGACGCTCTGCAGTTCCAGTTTTGATGGGCGCGAGTATTTCAGAAAGTCACTGATGTGACGGTTGATGCGGGCGACTTCGGTCTTCAGTTGTTCAGTTAGCTTTATAAAAGTCGCACGCTTGTTTTGATCGGCGGGGGCAAACGACGAGCGCAGATGATCGAGCGTCAGGTTGATATAGTTGAGCGGATTACGAATCTCGTGCGCGATTGCGGCCGCAAGTCGCCCGACAACCGCGCCTTTCTCCGCCTGATGAAGTTGCATTTCAAGCTCGCGTGCGCGGCCGAGTTTGGCAGTCATTTCATTAAAGGCGCTGGCGAGTGTTCCCATCTCGTCGAGCCTGTCGGCCGGTACCTGCACATCGAAATTGCCGCCTGCAACTTTTCGTGCTGCGTTTGAGAGTTCTTTGACAGGACGCGTAAAGCGCCAAACAAAGAATCCGGTGACGAGTGTAGTCACAAACAACACGAGGAGCGTGTAGAGCGCGGAACGTGATGACTGGCGCTCGAGAACATTCGTCAGGATGTGCGCTGAGTCGAGAACCACGATGATGAAGCGACGTCCTTTGTCTGTGTGAACTGGAAAATAGAAAGCGCCTGCTTCGCCAAAGTCGACGTCGGTTGAAGGCGGAATCCACGAGGGCAGCTGTTCGTGCTCTTTCGTATACTGGACCGCGCTTCTCAGCGGCAGTAGTTGGATGTCT
>DATEIS010000291.1:0-6852 GCA_035278765.1 Pyrinomonadaceae bacterium
GATGATCATGCAATACGGCGGAATCGGCACACCTTCCGAGTAGGTCCAGGTTCGTTGACCACTCGCGGTTGTTTCAACGTGGTCCAACTTTCCGTTCGCCACCACTTCCTGATTAGCGGGAGCAGTGATGTTGAAGGTCACCGTGGCTTTAGCAGACGGATGATCAATCGTTGGGATCCAGTGGTGAACTCGGTTGGGCCAGTTGTCGCCGACTGCGGCGGGGTGGCCGTCTTTGTCTTTCGTGAGAATGAGTCCGTCTTTTGGTTTGCCATGGTATTCCACGGTCAGCACCAGCGCTTCACCAGGACCGACAGCTTGGGGAAGGTCAACGTGCAGTTTGCCGTTTATGCGCAAGAAAGTGTATGGCGTTCCGTTAAGAGTGACTCGATCGACAGTCAGATCACCAAACTCGATATCCAGCTCGCGTGTTGGTTTTGTAATCGTCAAATTAATGCGGACGCTCGCTGACGTGATCTCAGTGAGTTGATCGTTGAGTGTGATGTTGACGAGGTAATGCTGTGGTTGCCAGTTGTCGATGAGACGCTCAGTTCGTACGGCGAGGGCGGAGGAAGAAAAGAGAAATAGAAGGAAGATTACTCGCGCAAAGGCGCAAAGGCGCAAAGGAAGAAAGTTCATCGGATTCCGAGCATCAGAAGGGCTGAGCGATCGGAGACTTCGCGCTCGCTGTTGAGCCAGGTGTTGTAAGCCACCAGTTCGTCGTCGGTGACGGGGCGGTTGCTGAGCTTTGCCACAGGCGTGCGTTCGAAGGCGCGGTTTGTCAGCGCCATGTGGGCTTTGCGCACAGGCAGGGGAGTAGCACGCGAAAGCGCGAGTTCGGCTGATTCAACGTCAGGGAAGAACTCGTCGTAAGCAAGCAAGTGCCAGACCGTATTAGTGCCTTCCCCTTCGACTGCGAGGACACGCAACAGTCCGAAAGCACTCTCGAGTTGAAAAATTAGATCGTCGCCTGGAGCCACGGATTTACGCTGATTGATTACGGATTACTTCGTTATAAGCTGCGAGCACTTTATCAGCCATGTGCGCGGCTGTGTAGTGCTCACGCACGCCTTTGAAACCATTTACGCTCAGCTCACTGGCGAGTCTACGATCTTTGGCGAGCTTTAGGATGCCGGCGGCGAGGCTTCGGGGATCGTCGGGTTCTACCAACAGCCCGCCACCGGTGCTCTCAACTATCTCGGTGAACGCACCGCGACGTGGTTGGACCACAGGCACGCCACAACTCATCGATTCGAGTAATGAAACCCCCTTGGGCTCGTCGTATGTAGCCGGCAACGACATCACGTCGAGACTGCGCAGAAACGAGATCTTCTCGGCGCGATCTATGACACCGTGATAGCGAAACTCATGGTCGAGTCCGGCATCTTTCAAATGCTTCTGTACCTCTTCCAGATACGGTTTGCAATCGGCTGCCATGTAGCCTGCCACTTCGAGTCGTCCTTCAGGCAAATCCCCAGATTTCCGCAGCAAACTATAGGCTTCCGCCAGCACATGCAATCCTTTCTCGGGCGCGACGCGACCAAGAAATCCAACGGTGAATGGACCACTACGATCCGATGCTCGCATTTCAAACCCGTTTGGATTGATTCCCAACGGCACCACACGAATCTTCTCGCGCGGAATCCCGAGATAGCCCGGCATGAAGTCGGCATAATACTCGGACACGGATAGGAACAGATCTACATAAGGCAGATGCGAACGGATCAGATTCATCGCATCAGTGCGGTAGGGATCCTGGAGGCCGTCAAGGAAGAGATCTTCGCCCTGGAGTGTGCACAGGATTGGTGCGTTCAATGCTTCCTTGATTGGCTTCGCCATGCTGAGCAGCAAGGTGTAGGGAAGATTAATGACGTCGGGTGGCGCCTGGTCCTTCACCCAATCAACAAACTTAAAGATCTCTTTGCTCTGAAATCCGTCTTCACCTTTCAACACGGAAACAGTCATCTCGCCGAGCATCTTTGGATTTGTCGAAATTGATCTTCGCGATGCAAGACTCAAAATCGTTTTCGAATCCCACAAGCGATCGAGCCAACGTGGTGTTTTCCGAAACACGGGAACATATTGTTCGAGGTAAGCACTGATGCCGCCTAAAACAACATGATCGCTACTGACATTCGGCTCGTCGGTGAACGTCGGCGTGTAAACCGGCAGGAGCATTACGTCGTGACCGCGCGCGATCAACTCGGTAGCCATCGCGTTATCACGCAGGCAGCTGCCGCAATACATCCGGCCCGCCCCGCCTGTGAGATAAAGAATTCTCAACTCAGGTCCTCAGACGGCAACGGCTTGTTGGAACGCGCGGCGCGCGTAAAGGTGTTCGAAGAGATTGCCTTCGTGCGGTTGATCCCAACTGACCTGGTTGGTCGCAAGCGCGCCGATGTTGAGACGATCGATACGCGGTGAACCAACGAGGGTTTGGATCAGTTTCGGATCTTTGGTGATGGCTGTGACGACAAGTGTGGGACCAAGACGCGCGGGGATTTCATCCTGCGCGACTTTTAAGACACTGGCGAAAGGAAAGAGAAACTCTTTCATGGCGAGCGGATGATCAGACTCTGACAGGATGACCGTCGGCAACAAGTAAGAACAGTTATTCCACCTGGCGAGACGTTCGTTATCGCGATGTGCGGCGGTGACGTCGCGCGCGCCTGGTTCGGTTAAACCCTGATCGATGATGCCGTTGATGCGTGTGGCGACTTGCGGATCGACAAATGGTGCAAGCTGCGCGTTCTCGTCGTCTGCCGCTCGCGGAACGATAGCGGCGAGACGCTTTGCGAGTGCTTCGGCGATCTCTTCCGTGTGTGCCGGCGCCCAAACTGCCGATGCGTTGACACAGGAGCGGCCGCCGTTATCAGCGATCGACGCGACCATCACGTCAAGATATTGTTCCCAATCGTCGACGCAGTCTTCACCGATGATGATCTTGCTGTAGCCTGGACCATGAATCTCAACGCGTGGATCGTTGGCCCATGCGCCAGTCGTCGACGAATCGCCGAAGAGCAGGGAACGACCACAACTGCGCAGGATCTCTGAAGCGCCGCCGTGATCGGTCGGATAGAAACTGAAAGCCTCATGCGGCGCGCCGGCTTTAATTAGCGCTTGAATAATTCGATAAGGCGTCCACGGTTCAGCACTGCCGGGTTTAAGCACGAGTGGAATCCGCAACGGAAATGCTGGTATCCAGAGCGAGTGCACGCCGGGTGAATTGTTTGGCAGCACGGCGCCGAGTGATTGCGTGCGTGGAAAGAAACTGTACGTGCGGCCTTCAAACTCGCCGAAGCCGCGATCGAGTAGTTCCCAATCGAGATTGCGAGTGAGCCCGTTGAGCACGCTTTCCATGTTCGCAAACATGCTTTTGATCTTGAACATGTTGCGGCGCGCGAGAACGTATGGCAGACCGGTGGTTGCGGAGACTTGCTGTACGTAGTCGTCAGCGGTTTGAGTTGAGTCGCCGAGGGGCAATGGATCATCAGTAAAGTGATCGGCGGCACGAGTGCAGATTGCGACGAGCTCTCGGGTTGAGAAGCGTTGCAGACTTGTGGCGCCGATGTCCTGTCGTCCGAGATCGCGGCGGATCAAGCCTGCGTTGGCCTGGCTGATTTCGACAAACGGTTCGCGCGTTTGATGGTGCGGCGTGCGAGCGACGTCGAGGCTAACGTATTGAGTGCCGTGGCGAAGGATCGGAATACTGATCATAGTGTTAGACAGGATTTACAAGATTTTTCAGGATTAATATACGCCTTCGACGACGCTCGATTGAAAACGTGAAAAGGGGCGGACGTTGCGAACGCCGTCCCACGGGTACTGCTCGCATGGCGGCTCGCGCTCGGCTTCGTCGCGTTCAAGAAAGCGCGGCATGAAGAATTCTTTTGTCAATGTCGTCAAACGCACGCGTCCGGTTTCTCCGTATTCGACAATTCTGTCCGGCTGATCGGGATCGACGACTTCCACCATCGCGCGTGGCATTGGCGGATAATAAATAATCGCGTAGTTGTCTTCAGGCAGACGCGGTTTGTGGACTGCCAGTCCCATCAGTGTGTTGCCGTACGTTGGTGCGAAGTAAGCGCCGTCGAGTAACTCTTCAACCGCAAAGCGATGAAACTGCGGCGTCATTTCGGTACCGCCACAAAACACCCCTGTGATTCCCATCTTCTTTAGCGACACTTTTTCACAGAGGGCTTCGAGTAACTTTGGCGTCGTGAACAAACAACGAATATTATCGTGCGCTTTTAGTAACGTAAGACCTTGCTCGACGACGTGCTGCTTGTACTGTTCAGCCATCTTTGGCTGGCCCATCTTGATCAGCTTGATAACCCAACGCGGATCGAGGTCGACCATGAAACAGATCCCACCGCGATGTTGGGCCAGGTGCTCGACTGCCAGACGCAGACGGCGCGGCCCAGTCGGTCCAAGTGACAGCCAATCGGAATCGCGCGGAAAGAATTCGTCCGGCAACGTGTCGCTGAACGCTTCGTAATCGATACGAAAGTCGTCGATGTTGACGCGCGACTTCGGCACGCCCGTGCTGCCGCCCGTTTCAAACGTGTAAACAGGCCGGTCAGCGAAACCTTTAGGCACCCAACGTCGAACCGGACCACCGCGTAACCACTCATCCTGAAAAAAACCAAAACGCGAAAGGTCGTCGTAGGTTTGAATCTCTTTACGCGGATCCCAGTCAAGATTCTTCGCGTAATCCAGCCAGAAGGGACAACCCGTTTCCGGATCAAAGTGCCACGCCACAACTTCACGAACCCAGGCGTCAAGCGTTTCTTGTTTGCGAATTGCAGTTGTCATAATTTGGGTACTTAGTGCTTTGTACTTAGTTCTTTGTTTCCAAATGCAAGTACAAAGCACAAAGCTCAAAGTACAAAGCTCTAAGGTATCGTCTTCTCAGTCTCTCTCATCAGATCAGCAAAACGTGGATCGGTACGGAGTTTAGCAAGATGTGGATCGACACGCACAAACGTGAAGCCCACAGCGTGTTCGCGTTCAGCCTGCGCGAGCCAGCGAAACGCGTTGTCGAAATCGCCCAGCCAGGTGTAGATGATCGCGATCTCATAAGCCGTCACCCAATTCTGATTACGTTTGGCAATGATCTCGTTCAGAATCGTCTGCGCTTCCTCGCGTTTGCCGATCGCGGCGAGCACGTGCGCGCGCTTGGCGTGTGTTGTCGGTGTGTCGCCCGCGAAACTTCGCTCCTGCTCAAACGCAGCCATCGCTTCGTTGTGCATTCCTTTGAGCTCGTATGCCCAACGAAGGATGGTATGTGCGGCCACCGAACCCGGATCCAGTTCGAGCGATTTCTTGCATTGGGCCACGGTTTCATCAAACTTGCCGGCCAGAAACAACACGTTGGAAACAGCCGTTGCGATCACCGCTGACTGCGGCGAGATTTGGCGCGCGCGTTCGATTTCAGCGTAGGCCTCGTCGTGCCGGCCCATGGCCGACAAACTGTATGCGTACCAGCGATGGGCCACCTGGTTACTTGGTTTGAGTTGAATCGCTTTTCGCAACTCGCGTTCTGCATCGACCCAATCGCGATCGTAGTGAAGTTTGACAAACCCGAGTGACGCGTGACCTTCAGGTAAATTCGGATCGGCCTCGACTGCGCGTCGCGCTGATTCTTTGGCGCGTTCCCATGCTTCCGCCGGTGGTGGTTCGACATACCAGTTCAGCAGCGCATAACAGTCAGCCAGCTCTGCGTGCGCAATCGCAAATTCAGGATCGAGCTCGACGGCACGTTCGAGACGTTCGATTGCCTGTCGCAGCCCGTCGGCGGTTCGGCGTGTCGAGTAGTAACGGCCGGCAGTGTAAAGCTGGCGCGCTTCTTCGTTTTCACCAGCCTGTGTTTCAGGCGCCGGTATCAGTATCTGTCTTGTGATTGGCGCAATCCGATCGCCCGATTGCTTTCTCTTGGAAGCGGCAGCCACGGCCGTTTTTGGCATCTTGCGCTGCAACGCGGGATGGCGTAACGCTCGCAGAATGCTTTCGAAGGCCGGCTCGCCTCGCAACGGATCAAACTGCGGCTCAACACCCAACCACACGACCCATGCGTCTTTGAGAGCGTAAGCATCCAGGACCAGTTCAAGAGCGCGCTCACGTTCACCGAGGTGCAGATGAATCAGGGCAAGATGAAAGGGCGAAACGTAACCGTGTACTGACAGTTGGGCCAACCGGTCCAACACCTTTCGCGCATCCGCTTGTCTTCCTGCGGCCGCGTAGGCCTGGCCCAGTGCAGCCACATAGAACGTACCGCCACCTGAAAGTTCCAGAGCCTTTTCTGCCGCCGAGACTGACTCATCAAAATCGCCCGTATGCCTGAGAATCCATGAGAGTGTCACAAGTCCATATGGAAACTCCGGAACAGCATCAAGCATGTTTCGATAAGTCGTGATCGCTTCGTCAAAGCGGCGGGCGTGGTAGTAACACCAGCCCAGCGCCTGGAGCACACTGGGAGATAGCGGATCGAGTTCGCGTGCGAGCAGCATCTGCTCGAGGCCTTCGTTGAAACGTCCTTCCATCATGAGATGAAAGGCGTACCAGTGATGACCGGTGGCGTAGTTTGGATTGATCTCGATCGCGCGACGGTGTTGGCCTTCGGCGACGGCCCAGTCGAAGTCGTGGCAAACAGTGGCGAAGCCGAGCGCGCTGTATGCTTCCGCGGAAGTTGCATCGAGTTCGACGGCTTTGGCGGCGTTTTGTTTGGCGGCGGCTGAAGTTTCGGCAAATGGTCGAATGCCGAAAACGCCGAGCCAGTTGTAATAGTCCGCGATACCGGTGTAGGCGAGCGCATAATCGGGATCGAGACTGATCGCTTTCTTGTACGACTCGAGC
>DATEIS010000292.1:0-7079 GCA_035278765.1 Pyrinomonadaceae bacterium
TAAGAATCTCTATGCCCTCGAAAACTTCCGGCAAACGCACCGCTCGCTTAACGCCCGTCGCCACCGGCACCAAACGACGCGCGGCAATCGAAAAGCGTCAACGCGCCGTGACGCTGATCACCGGCGGCACCGGTTTCCTCGGTGCTCATCTTGTTCGCCAACTAACGCAGGACGGCGCCAAAGACGTTCGTGTGATGGCGACGTCGATTCCCGATTGGCTTGTCGATCTCGGAGTCGAAACATTAGCCGGCTCGATCACGAACGCTGACGACAACAAACGCGCCGTCGAAGGTATCAGCGAGATTTATCACCTCGCCGGCAAAGTCTCGCGCGAACGCGAAGATACGCGTGAAATGTACGACATTCACGTCGAAGGCACGCGTCTCTTGTGCGATGCCGCCAAAGCTGCAGGTGTCAAAACAATCGTGCTTGCGTCCACGAGCGGCACGATCGCGGTCACTAAAGACGGCGAAGTTGTCCCTGACGAAACGTATCCCGTTCCGCTCGATATTATTTCGCGCTGGCCGTATTACGCGAGCAAAGCTTACCAGGAGATGGCGGCGCTCGAACGCTTCCAGGGCAAAGGACTGCGGCTGGTGATCATGAATCCGAGTCTACTGCTTGGACCCGGCGACGATCGTCTCAGTTCAACCAAGCTCATTCTCGATTTCATGGCGCGCAAAATTGGCGCGGTGCCGACAGGTGGCGTGAGCTTTGTCGATGCGCGCGATGCTGCTCAAACGTTCCGGGTGGCGATGAAGAAAGGACGACACGGCGAGCGTTATTTGCTGGGCGCCGCAAACTGGACTTTCTCAAAATTCCTTGGCCGGCTCGAGCGTCTCACAAAGGTTTCGGCGCCGTGGATTGCACTCCCGTCGCGACTCGCGATTACAGGTGCGAGCCTGCTGGATTCATTATTCAAACAGTGGGACATGGCCTCTCCAGTCGCGCCCGGGGCGATCGAGATGGCCCAGTATTTTTGGTATCTGAACTGCTCTAAAGCCTCTCGCGAGCTGAGCTTCAAGCCGCGCGATCCCGGCGAAACCCTCCAGGACACCGTCGCCTACGTCAGAGAAAACTTCCTCGGCAGTAATGCGTTTAGCAAGTAATCCACAGATTACGCCGATAAAAAATCTGTGTAATCTGTGGATACATTCAGGGAACTCTCTGCGCCTTTGAGGCGTCTTAGCACAAGCTCTTAGCTTCCGACAATCAGGAGACACTCCCATGGGTAGACTTCGTGCGCTGCTTCTTCTCCCTTTCCTTATTTGTGCCTCGCTGACAGCAAACGGTCAGAATTTGACGTCGCTCCAGCCAAATGCGCCAATTGATCGGACACTCGGGCCGAATCAGACGCACGAGTTCACTGTCACGCTTGGAGAGAACGCCTGGATTCAGTTTGTTGTCGAACAGCAAGGGATCGACGTAGTCGTCAAAACCTTCTCACCTGAAGGGAGAGCTCTCGGAGAGTTCGATTCGCCCAATGGCAACGATGGTCCTGAGCATGTTTCCTTTGTTGCCACGACAGCGGGTATTTACCGTATCATTGTTAACCCACTCGATCCTGCAAATACGACTTCAGGCCGGTATCAAATCAAGATCCTCGAAGTGCGGCAGGCAACCGAGCAGGAGATCAAAGCCAGCCAGAATCTGCAGCTCGTCAAAGCAAAAGGCATCGCATTGCTTTTAGATCTGGAAGAAACAATTGCACAGATCCAATCGCCGTTTACGCGCATCAATGCTCAAATCCTCGCGTCCCAACTCCTTTGGGAACCGGAGCAAAAGCGCGCGTCGAAGTATTTGAATGATGCGACTACCGGAGTGAAAGAACTTATCGCTTCAATTGACGCGAGCAATCCGGATTATTCGCAGCAGTATGGATGGATCTCACAGTTGCGTTTCGAGATGACACGCGTGCTCGCGCAACGCGATCCCGAGGCGGCTCTCAGTTTCCTTTACTCGACTGTTCCGCCGCCAAATCCTTACAGCAATCAACGTGAACAGGCGTCGCAGGAAAGCATGATGGAATTGTCGATCGCGAACCAAATCATGCAAACCGATCCGCAGCGAGCCGTACAGATTGCTCGCCGGAATCTAAAAACAAAACTCAACGCTAATGTGCTGAACACGCTTCGCTTCCTGAGACGGCAGAATTCCGAGTTAGCCGCCGAACTTGCTAGCGAAATCGCAGGCAAAGTTCTAGAGGAGAAGCTGCTTAAAAACATTGAAGCCGCAAACGTGGCGATGGGCCTGCTACGCATCCCCGAAAGACCCGGGAGACCATTGGGAGGCACTCAATCCAACTACGCTCCTTCGAAGCCAGCGAGTGTGTTACCAGAGACGCAATATCGCGAGTTGATTCAGAAAGCACTGAGCGAAGCGTTGTCTTTCTCTTTGCCCTCGCCTCAAGTCTACACTCCGGAACGCGATGCCGCCTTTAACTTGTTAACTGGGCTGCAACAATTCGGCTCGGAACTGGATAACATCTCACCGGGCGCCTCGGCAGCAGTAGAAAAGAAGTTGAGCGAGCTATCGGCCCAGCGAGGTTCGGGTCGTCAACAGTTTCAATATTCAATCGCCAACACCCCGGTGGATACGGCACTCGAGACGATTGAAAAAGCACCAGCAGAACAACGTGAACAACTCTATCTTCAGCTTGCCAGCCGCGAAGCCTCCAATGGCGACATCGGACGAGCCAGACAACTCATCAAGCTAGTCCCAAATCCCTACCAGCAACGCAACGCACTTGCGAACATAGACCAGCAAGAGATTTATCGTGCGATGACCAAAGGAAAGGTTGATGAAGCGCTAAGGCTCATCAGCGGTTTTCGGGCTCCCAGAGAGCGTGCTTCTCTGGTGGGCCAGATCGCCAACCAGATTGGACCAGGACAGAAAAGGGCAAATGCGATCAATTTTCTCGAGCAAGCGAGAGCAATGCTGGGGCCCTCTTTGCAGGCACAAGATCAGGAACACCTGAATGCGTTGTTCGAGATCGCGCGTGCGTTCTCTCGTTACGATTCAAAGCGCTCCTTTGACGTAGTGGAGCCCTTGATCGATCAGCTCAACGAGATCTGCGCGGCCGCGCGGACGATGGAAGGTTTTGGGGTCGACAACTTTGACGACGAAGAACTCAACCTGCAAAACGGCAGCGTCCTCGCTACGTCAGTGACGAGAATGTCTCAAGTGCTTGGTACGCTGGCGGTGACGAATTTCGAACGCGCAAAAGGCGACGCCGATCGACTACGATTACCGGAGATCAGACTCAAGGCCTACCTCGACATAGCGCAGCAGTCGATCATGGGGCCGGTGAGATAGGACCTATTATTCGCCAAGCGCCGCGTATTTGAAGAGCCTGAATCTGTATCTTTGCTGCGCGCGGATATTCGCGGCTATCACGCCGTGAACGTTGTCGTCCCACTTCGTGTATTGATCGATATATCGATCCGATGCAGCCTTATCCCCCTCGTACTGCACGGCAAGCGTCTTCTCGAGCATCTTGCCGACAACGTCGTGATACTTTTCATAGTGGACCGTCATCGTCTTCGTGCCCGGATCGAAAGTGAGTAATCCATTCTCGAGATAGAAGTTCCACTGCATCAACTGCATCGTGTTGTATGGCTGGTCGCGTCTTGGACGATTGTTCTGTAGCACGCGCAGGATCCCGCCGGCATACACACTTCGTAATTGCGCATCGGTGTAGTAGCCCTGTTTGTGAAGAGCTTCGGCAACAAACAACGACACGAGGTCGGCCTTCATCTCTTCCATCGCATTGGCGTTGTCCTGCAACGCTTCATCGAGCTCACGACCGTCTTTGGTTCGATCGACGCCGAGGTAGTGGCCCACTTCATGCCACAAGGTGCGATAGAAATTACCGTCAGGCGTGAGTTCCCTCGCCTGCTGTTCGCCCAGTGCGGCGGCGAGTGTTTTTGACACTCCCTCAAAAATGTTTTGGTCGCGCATGATGTTGGTCCGCATCAAAATCGTCCGGCCATAACGACGCGCCACATAACTCTCGTTCGGCAGAATCGTCGCGGTATTACCGCCGCGAGATTGTCCGAAGTCTGCGATGACGTCGTAGACGCCCACGGGAATATCTTCGCGCACTTTCTTGTGGTTCTTGTAAGGCAGCGAGTCTTCGAGCACTTGTAGACCCTTCATCGCCTCACGCAACGCGGTTGTTTCCTGTTGCCGAGTCTGCAACAGACAGAAGGAGAAGAAAGTCTTCACGCCATACAATTCGTCGTCGTAAGTTTCATAAGAACCGATTTGTGCGTTGAGATTCTTAAAACGTCCGGTGACCCAGCTCGCGTCCCCTGACTCGTAATCGTTTGAGAGCAAATCGCGCGCGCGATTACGCAGATATCGCGCAAACTCTTCGTCGTCTTTTGCGAGCGCCTCGGCCGCTTCATTCAAAAGCTTGTAGGCTTTCATCAGCTCATCCGCATAAGCAACTGCGTAAGGCACTGCATAGACATCTTTGGGTTGTTGATTGGGTGGCGTGGTGATCCGTTGTGAATCAGCGGACAGACGCAGCAGTTCCGCAAGCAATCCCGGGTGCAAAGTCTCTAACACCGGATACTTGTTTAGTGTCGCAATGTCGCTTTGTAGGTTCTTTACATTCACAAAGCGAACTACGCTGCGCAGATCGAGCGCTTTATCTCGTTTGTTTGCCTGCCCACCGGGCGACGCTATTGCCCGTTCAATCTCTTCCTTGGTTATGCCCCACGGATAAACATTCTTTCCCGGTTTAGTTGGATCAACGGGAAGAAATTGCTCACGCTTATTTTCAAGTGTCGTAGCGATCGGACCCTGATTCAGACGGTATAGCGCCAGGAGGTTTTGCGTTGCCGGCGTTGAACCGGTTCGTTTGTCGAGTTCTTCGAGCGCGCGATACGACGATGTTGCTTCGGGGTGACGTTGTTCTTCGTAAAGCTTCTGAAAGATCTGTCCGACTTCGATCAACTTCGCCACAGCCTTTCGTTCGCCCTCCGATAATTTAGAGAGGTCTCCTGATAATCGAATCGTTTGTGTTTTGTCGATTATCGGCTGGCTCTTTTCGAGCGGCCAATATCCTGTAGGAAGAGTTTGCGTCAGTAACAGAGCAGTCATAAGAAGTTTCGTCATGTGATGGATTTTGCCACAGATTTACACGGATAAGCACGATGTCAGAAGTCAGAAATTATCGGCGACGGAAATTTGCTGCACTCGTAGTTTTACGCGGAATTTTTCAGATTTTTTGACGGCATCGAGGTTGCACTGAGCGCACACAGTGACAAGTCTCGCCTCAACAATCAAACGACGCTTCAAGCGTGCGCGACGACGACGCAAGGTTGGTCGAGCATATGACATGGCGCTTGAAGTTGCGAGCGTGCTTCCGCCACGCGCTGACGTGCTCGACGTCGGTTGTGGCAACGGATTTATCGCGCATCATCTCCAGAGCATGCTCGGCAAAACTGTGGTTGGACTAGACGTTGGCACTAACAACACCGATGCACGGATCAACTATCTTCCATACGATGGCCGACATTTTCCTGTCAGGGACGACAGCTTCGACGCCGTGCTGCTTTGTTACGTGTTGCACCACGCACAGGATCCGGGATTGGTATTGAATGAAGTCAGTCGCGTCTTAAGAGATGGTGGTGTGGCGATCATTTACGAAGACATACCTGCGATCTGGTGGGACCGCGCGGTTTGCTGGACGCACGATCGCCAGTGGCGCGAGCGCACTGGACCATGCAAGTTTCAACTAGCACCCGATTGGCGGCGAACGTTTAGTCTCGCAGGCTTCGAGGTCGTGAAAGAGCGTGCCCTATCGCGCTGGCGCAATCTCGCGCATCCGGTGGCACGAAGATTCTTTGTGATTAAGACCAGTTCTCTCGCAAAGACGCAAAGACTCAAAGACCATCCGGCACCGGAGCTAGCCTTTTCCCCTTTATTTAATCTCAACGATTCCGCGCTCCATTAGCTTCTTAATCATCCGCAAGCAATCGGCTTCGCGAAACGGACAGATCGAGAGGATGGACTGGATATCCCACGAGCCATTGATACGCGAAAGCACAAAGCCTTCCTGCGGATCGATCTGCTCAGTCGTCAAGTCCATGGAACGCAACTGCGGCACTGACTTCGGCGAGATTCCACCAGTTTCATACACACGCTTGATGAACTTCTCCTCCGCCAACGGCAATAACGCCTGCGCTTCGGGATTGTTAGGCTGCTGTTGCAACGCCTTCTGAATGATCTGCAAAGCTGCGTCCGGATCTTCGTCGAGCTTTCGTTCGGCGGACCAAACCATCTCGGTCACGCTCTCAGGCAAGTCTTCTACTTCCGTAACAAGCTTTGGACTGTCTTCCGGCAACTCTCCGGTTACGCGAGCAATACCTTCGCTGATCAAAGTGTAGAGTTGGCCGTAAACGTGAAAAGACGATGCGTGCATGTGGTAACAGACTTCGGCTACCGACATCTTCTTTTCGACAAAGTAAAGAACCTGCCGAAACTCTTTGCCAAGTTTCAGCGAGGACGTCCATCCGGCATTGAGTTCAAGCACGCTTCTGTCAGACGGCACCAAAGTACGATAGCGAGCAAACTCATCGATGCGATAAATCCCTTCCATGATGACGGTCGTTGGTTCGACCTCAATCAAAAGCAAATCTTCCGGTAAAGGATCGTCGTCGTAAAACTCAAAGTCGCCGTCAGTCCAAACGAAGAGATCGTAGATAGCGTCAAGAGTCCTCGTCTTCAGGATACTCAGAACATCGTCCTCGCTTAAGAATCCCTGCTCGACGAGAACTTCGCCTAGTTTCGCCCCAGAGGTTCGCTGCAGTTCGCGCGCGATCTTCAATTGCACTTCATCGACTTTGCCGTAGTGAAGCAGAACCTGGCCGAGGTATTCGCGGGGATCGTTAGACTTCGAGCCAACGATCAATCCGTTCTTGAAGTAGATCTGTTTGGTGATTTTGCCGTGATCGAATTTGAGAGTGCCTGATTTCCTGCCTGCCGCCAGAAACTGGAGCAGGTCAACCAGACTCATTGTTTTCAAAGTGCCTTGGATCGCCATTGGTCGTCGGTTTTGTCGGGCACCT
>DATEIS010000293.1:0-10326 GCA_035278765.1 Pyrinomonadaceae bacterium
CGACATCATCGCAGCCGGTGCGCAGGTCCCCTGGATCGCGCAGATCAGCGCCAACCTCTTACGCGATCAGGAACTGGTTGATCTGATTGCGGAATCCGGAGGGAAGGTCATCTTTATCGGGATGGAGTCGATTGACCCGGTTAATCTGGCAGATGTTAAGAAGGGCTTTAACAAGCCTGAAGAATACACGGGCGTGCTCGAACGTCTTGCTCAGCATAATATCTACGCCATCACATCGTTCATCATTGGTATGGATAACGACACCCCGGGCGTGGCCGAGCGGATATTGGAGCAGATTCGGTCGTGGCCTCCGGGCTTGCCGGTTTTCGGACAACTCACACCGTTTCCGTCTACACCGCTGTACAAACGGCTACAAGAGGATGGCCGTCTGGTTCGGCCAAAACACTGGTTGAAGTTTGAGAAGAATACGATGGCCCACGTGCCGCTGAAGATGACCATTGAGCAAACTCACCACGAGCTTCATCATGCGTGGGCACGCTCGTACGACGCTGCACGCAATGCAGAAGCGGTACAGGCGATGAGCTACGCACCAGTGGGTCCGCGGATTTTTCACTTCGTCACACGCCTTGCATTCCGCGCGATCTATTTCCCGCAAACCACCAGGCGAGCATGGATCAAAGTGTTCTTTGAGAATAGACGCACCGTCTTCAGTCTTGGGAAAGAAGCGATTGGTACCGTGCTAACGTCGAAGAAACGAATGGAACGAAAGATGGTAACTCGCCTAAGTCAGTGAAGTGCATCTCCTTGAAATTACGCCGAAGGCGTTCGCTAATTTCAGCCCAGGGTTCGAGCGAAGCGAGAACCTGGGGAAAAATTAAAATCGCGACCAAACCCTGAAAGGGTTTCAATTGAGAGGAACCCTTTCAGGGTTGTACGAGACGGAATGACCCGATCCCAGGGTTCTCGCTTCGCTCGAACCCTGGGCTGAGGTTAGCGAACGCCTTCGGCGTTCAAACTGGGCTGAGGTTAGCGAACGCCTTCGGCGTAATTTCAAGGTGATGCACTACCAAGATTCGCCTTCTCGACGTCAACGTAAAAGTTGCGGTTAACTTCAAACGTTTTGATCTCTTCGGGAAGATCAAGAGTCTGCTTTGCTTCAGTCGGAGTGATCTTCGTTTCCTTGCCGTTGATAGTCACGCGAAGCGGCATTGCGAAGCCCTTAACAACTCTTTCATAGTTAAAGGAAACGGTCTTTCCGTTTACGCTGTATTTCAGTAACGGAATGTTTGTCGTGCGCAGGTATTGATCGAATACCTTACTAAGATCGATACCTGACTTCGTGCTGATATACGACTCAATCTGTTCTGTAGTGACGGTCTGATGCCAGAAATCGGCATTGAGCCCATTCAGGATCGAGAGCCATTTCGCGTCGTCGTTGATCATGTGGCGAATGGTGTGGAGCATGTTCCCGCCTTTTGGATACATGTCTCCCGAACCCTGCCTGTTTGATTTATAAGTGCCAATGATCGGGCGGTCGTTTCTAATGCTGCGACGCGTACCGATCACATAATCTTCCGCATCTTTCTTCCCGAAGTGATATTCAACAAAAAGGTTCTCTGAGTAATTCGCAAAACCTTCGTGAATCCACATGTCCGCGGCATCTTTCATCGAGATGTTGTTGCCGAACCACTCATGCGCCGACTCGTGGACAATGATGAAGTCGAATTTAAAGCCAACGCCGCAGGCGCAGGGGTCACGTGCCAGATAGCCATTCGTAAACCAGTTGCCGTAAGTGACTGAACTCTGATGCTCCATTCCGGGATACGAAACCGTAACGAGTTTGTAGCCGTCTTCGTAAAACGGATATTTGCCGAACCAGTGTTCGAACGCTTCGAGCGTGCGGCGAACTTCCTTGAACTGGTTCATCGCCGCGGCCTTCTGATGAGGCAGAACCCAGTAGTTGATATCCAACACGCCGCCTTTGCCCTGGTACTTGTCAGAGAAGTTTACATAGTTACCGATATTGACGTTGACTCCATAGTTGTTGATTGGGTTCACGACTTCCCAGTGATAGGTTTTCTTCTTCGCAGCAACGTCGTGGTCAGTTTTCTTGAGTCGACCGTTGGAAACCGCAACGAGATTCTCCGGCACCGTCACGCTGATTTGCATTCCGCGATCGGGTTCGTCAGCTCCGTGATCTTTGTTGGGCCACCAGATGCTTGCTCCGATTCCCTGGCAGGTAGTAACGATGAAGTGTTGCCCGACGTCGTCACGTCCCCACGTAACTCCACCAACCCACGGCGGATTCTTACTGACAACCGGAACTCCTTCGTAAGAAATTTCGATCTTGTCCTCCACTCCTTTAGGCAATTCCTTTTCGAACATCACCCAGTAGACATTTCCTTCGCGGTCAAACTTGAGCTGCGCGTCGCCATGCGTGACTTTTGTAATTGCTAACGGTGGCTGCAAATCGATTTGCATCTTCGCGCCCGGTTTCAGAGTTTTGAAAATGATCGTGTTCGATCCTTTCAAGCGTTTGGTTTCAGGTAAGAACTCTACCTGCAGGTGATAGTGCAACACGTCCCACCATTCACGTTCCGGTGTTACTGAACCACGCAGTGTTTCCTGACGAGTGATCTGTTCGGGTTGGGCGTGAAGATAACCGGCACCGAAGTGCAGAAGAAAGATTGCAATCGCAACTAGTTTTAGTTTACGCATAGTTTTATTTTTCAAAGGCTTGACGTCGTTCCGCGATCTCTGCGGCCTTCCTTGTAACTGGACCAATAATACCTTCGTTAAACGATTCCAACAGGTGGTCCGTGTTGTTATAACGAAAAGGCGACAGGACGGAAAGGTAAGCAGCGAAGTCCTTGAACATTCCGTATTCGTGCTGTGACGCCAAAATGATGGGTTGGACGGGAAGGGAAGGTAACGCAGGAACGATGGCGTGAAGTTCCTGCGGAATGCTCTTCGCGTCGGTGATGTCGGCAATCACGAAGCGTGCTAGTGCAGCGAGAATGACGATCGTCTCTGTCAGGTTTCTGGCATCTGGTCCTTCAAAGTCGAAGATGATCGGGACGAGATTCTCACCGCGAATTCTCTCTTTGATGGCATCAAGCACTGCTTTCCGTTTGCGCGTGAAGCGTCCAAGAATGAGCACAACCTTCGAACTCACAGTATCTACGACGTTGCGCACTTTCTGATTTGCCTGGAGCAAGTAAACGAGTTGTGCCACTTCGATGTCGTCAACGGTCGGTAGCGACTCTTTCAGGTCGTCCGGCTTCCACTCGTTGGAGCTACTATGTCTGTCGGCGGTGACGAGGTCGTGCTGGGTGGCCCCATCGAGGTTCGCGTCCCAAACAGAAACTCCATAAACAAAACAACCTGTGAGATTAGTATTCTCTAAATTAGTATCGACGAACTGTGCACCGGTGAGGTTAGCGCGGTACAAATCAGCGTGCGGAAGCGCTGCCGCAAAAAAGTTTGCCTTTCTCAGATTGGCCTCGCGCAACTTTGCACGGTGTAGTTGAGCTTCAGCCAGATCGGCCTTCCACAGGATCGCGTTGTTGAGGTTAGCGCCCTGTAAATTGGTCCCTCTCAGCGGGGCGCGGCTCAAGTCAGGCACGACGTCGCCGTGTGCTTCCCTCCAGGAGTTCCAGGCCGGAACACCCTGCTGCAGTATGGCCAGATGCTCAGGATTAGCCACAAGATTTCCTCCGCTTCGAAACTGATCGAACTATTCGGCGTATTATGAGAGTAATGGTGAGTCGAAGGAAGCGAGGTTGTCTGTTATTTGTTCTGGCCCTGGTCGTCTTGTGGGGCGGTTGCTACGTCCACGGCCGGCTTGAGCAAAGATTCGTTTTGCAGACTCACTTCCGTTTGATGAGGTTCCTTGCCGATGGCGATACTGCGCAGGCTTATGCGCTGACCACCAATCGCTACCGAAAGAATCATACTCTTCAAGAGTTTGAAACGAAGGTCGCCTTTATGAAGGGGAAGAGTGTAGCCGAAGTGAAAGACCCGCTCGTACTCTCATGTTGTACTTTTGGTAACGCCTGGATTCACGCCTGGCCAAACCCGGGCTGGTTCGAGTTCCTCAATGGCCCATCATTTAACTACAGTAAAGAAGATGGGGAGTGGCGCTTCACCGGAGAGATGGACTACTCCATGGATTAGCGCCACAGATTACACGGATTTTCAGCGTGCGGGCTGTTTCAGTATTTCCGCCAACTCATGCAATCGTGTCGTATCGGCCGCACTCTTCGCACTGCCGGCACTCTGTTCCACTGACGCAGCGAGGCTCTTGAGTTTTGCCTTGTCACCCTGTTGAATTGCTTGTCTCACGGCAGCGATTCGATCAGCCGGAAGAGCTTGCGAACGCTCGATCTGATCGACGTATGCCTTAGCAACAGTGAGGTTCCGCGGCCACTCGATCTTCTGCTGGTTCTGCACATTCAACTCTGCGACGCGAACCGTCTTCGCCGCATCGATCTCGTTCTGCGTGAGAAACTTCGTCGGCGTCAACTCAAAGATGTCGAGGCCGCGGGCGATTTCTGACCCGTAGATGTGGCCGTTGTACCAATACGCCGACCAGTCGCCGCCGAGGATGAGCATATTCGGATCGATCGGTCCGCGATCGAAGTACGCAATCTCAACCGGATGCTCAGCGTCGGTGAAGTCCACGACAGAGATCCCGCCCTGGTACCACGCCTGTACTGCAATATCGCGACCGGGAACCGGAATGAGCGAGCCATTGTGTGCGACACAGTTCTCGCTGTCGCCCTGCGCGGATGGCATCTTGTAGTAGCTGGCGAATTTCATCTTGTTGTCCTGCAAGTGGAAGATGGCATCAGCACCCCACTTGTTCGGATCGTTCGGGCGACAGCGCGCACCGAGTCCACCACCCCACTCATCCGTGAACACGACTTTCTTTCCGTCATTCGAAAACGACGCTGAGTGCCAATACGCATAATTTGGATCGTTGACTGAGTCGATGCGTTTTGGATTGGCCGGATCTTTGATGTCCAAAAGAATTCCATTTCCGGAACACGCGCCGGCAGCGAGACCAAGCGCTGAGTACACGGTGATGTCATGACACTGATCCGTGTCCTGCGGTTTGGATGGACCATCCTTGCCATGTGAACCGCCGCTGCTTAGTCCGTTCAACGCACCCGTCTGTTGATTCGAGAAAATACGCGGGCTCGAAACGATCTGCGCCTCCTGCGGCGTGGCCAACGGTACTTTAATCACGTCGATGCGAAACCGCGACGTATTCGGATCCTTGTCAGGGGCCTCATCCGAACATCCGGCCAGCTCTTCGCTTTGGCGGACAAAAGAAGTTCCCGACACGTAGATGTAAACGTTCTTCGTGTCGTTTGGATCGACGACGAGAGTGTGCGTGTGCGAACCACGACAGGTTTGTACCGCCGCAACTTGCTTCGGATTCTTGATGTCGGTGATGTCGAAGATTCTCACACCGCGGAAACGATCTTTCTGGGCCGGCGGAGGTACAGGCTTGGCCTCTTGTCCGGCTGCAGGCGACGGTTGCGGTGGCGCAGGGGGAAATCCCTGTGTGCCGCAATCGAGCCGGCCGTTTGCCATTTCCACTGACATGAACAGCAGGTTCTTGTACACCGACACGTCGTTCTGTCCGCCGGGACAGATCATCGTGGTCACGAGGCTGGCTTTCAGCGGGTTGGAAATGTCGTAGATACTCAGACCATAAAAATTTCCCTGAAACAAATAATTGCCTTGAAATGCCAGGTCCGAGTTTGCAAAAGCGAGCTGCGCAATAACTAGCTGAATACCTTTTGGCATCTTCGCGATTTCGCTGGGAGGACCCATCTGGCCGAGCATCTTCTGCACTTTTGGATCACTAGGATCGTTGGAGCCGAGTTGAAAAGCGTCGGGTTTCTTGACCAGCTGGAGATGCTTGATTCCCATCGCCGCTTCACCGGCATCGTAAATTCCGGGGGTGAGTTTGGCACGCGGATCACTCGTGTCTGAACCCGTCATTCCTGCCGGTAATGGTCCAGCCGGTTCGGGAGCAAATGGATTCTCGTTTTCCTTAGCAGGCGTCTTCGTCGCGTCTTGTGACGGCGAAGCGGTTGGCGTTTGGGCCAGTATCGAAAGTGAAAGACCCGAGCACAAAACAAAGGACGCTAATAATAAACGTAGGGCGATATGATGCATCGTTTCTCCTCTTAAGGGTTTTCACCCAGCATTGTTTGCATAATCTTAATCTCGGCGCGTTGGCCGCTGTCGACATCGCTTGCGAAGCTGAACAGCTCGGCATCCTGGCCCGCGCCGGCAGTGTCAAATAATTCCTTAACCATAATCAACGCACCATTGTGGTGCTGAATCATGCCTTTCAAAAATAGTTGGTCAAACTTCTGGCCCTTCGCTTTGCGTAGCGCCGCCATTTGCTTCTCGGTAAGCATTCCGGGCATGAGCATCTGATGGCTCGACATGTCCATACCTGGCATGTGGTGCATGGGCGGCGACGTAGGCTCGCTCCGCGCCATCAACCATCGTTTCATAAACTTCATTTCGTCTGCTTGCGATCTGCTGATGCGCGCGCCGAGAGTGCGCAGTTCTTTGTTTTCCGTGTGGGTGTCGATGAGGGCAGTCATCTCAACTGCTTGAGCATGATGCATGATCATGTTCTGCATGAACTGCGTGTCTGCCGGCGAATGTGGAGGTAATGTCGCGCGCGTCGAAGGTGGCAGCGTGCGAGTGGGTTGGCCCGGTGCGCCGGGTTGGACCACGACCGGCGTTTGTTGTGCTGATAAGGGTGTAAGTAAAGCGGCGACGAAGAGCCCGCTTTTCCACCACGGAACTCGGATTGTTTTATGCCTGACGCGGAAACACTTAATCACAAACGGACACTCGCTCCATTCGTTTACCGAGGCACTGAGGAGTTTTTCTTCGGCAGGTCAATTTATACCGCAAGTAAGCGGTATTCTGCACGGCGGGTCCGCTCTATTTGTGCGAGAAGTAGACTGAATTATCAAACTTTTGCGGAAAATATTGGCTGCGCCATTTGGGATTTGATCTGTCAAGCAACAGTCCTTCGGCGGCGCCGATTGGATAGAACGCGACTCTCTTGTAGTTCTCGAGTTTTAGTGTAGAGAGTTCGTGCAGTATGCCTTGGTGAACTTGATCCGCTGTGGCGCTGAAGGTGGTGAAGTCTTTCAGGGTTTGGAACTCTTTAGTGGGCCGATAGTTTTTGGCTGCCCACTCGGCAACGCGATACTCCGTGTATCTCGCGATACCTTCTTTCCATAATTGAAATGAGAGGTACTTGTAGTCATCCGCGCCTAGCATCTGCTTGAGTGAGTCACGTGCTGCAAGGTATTCCGCGAGCTTGGTGTTGAAGAGAGATTGAGGTTTCGCGTTGATTGCTTCAACGAGTAGTCGCACCAGTGTGGAAAACTGTTGACTGATTTGAAGAGTTTCGTAAGGAAATGGATAGTTGATCATCCACATACCCGTTTGGTCGCCGCGCGAGAGGTTTAGGGCGTTGGTGTCTGCAAAGAAGTTGGGTTGCGAATCCTGCAATTGGTGGAAGTGCTCGTGCATTAACGTGATGACCCATGGGGTTGAGGTTTTGCTGTCAGTGTTTTCAGCTTGGCCGATGACGATGGTTGAGATGCCGCCGACGGCGGGGAAGGTGGCGAGTAGGTTCGTTGCAAACTTTCGGTCACGATAGAAGATTTCGCTTTTTAGTTTTGGGTCGTATCCGAGTGAGGTGAAGTCTTTGGAGGGTTGTGGGTGTCGGATTAGGAATTCTTTGTCCGGTGTGACGAGTAAGACTGTCAATGGCGCCTTACTCCAGCCCGCCCAAAGATCGTCGGCCAATTGATCGCTCAATCGGAATGCTTCGGCAAGCCTTGTGCGATCAACTTCACGTAGCGCGGGTTTGTCTTGACCGAATGCGTTGCCGGCGGCCAGCAAAAGGACAAAGTTCAGCGTCAGTATGATTTTGATCATATTTATACTTCACCAGACGCACATTGTTGGTTCCATTGTTTTCACAGCAAGTGGTCCGTAAACAGTTAGGACTTGAACAATCCGCCCACTACCGTGGGCGGGATTCAACGGCATTCATGGGCTTTGGTATAGAAAGGACTTGAAGTATCCGCCCACTGCCGTGGGCAGGATTAAAAGATTTCCGAGCATTCGAATCCCGCCCACGGCAGTGGGCGGATCGTTCAAGTCCTTTCTACACCGCGATCCCTCAACAAATTTCAATCCCGCCCACGGCAGTGGGCGGATTGTTCAAGTCCTTTCTACACCGCGATCCCTTAACAAATTTCAATCCCGCCCCACGGCAGTGGGCGGATTGTTCAAGTCCTAACTGTTCACCAAACCCTTACGCACTTGCTTGAGGAGTTCAATCTGATCTGGTACAAGTCTCTGCACCTTCCCCCTTAGTCTGCTGAGTCATGAAAGGAACCGACAATGGACGAACTAGTCAAACGCATCAGTGAAAAGACGGGGATCTCCGAAGACCAGGCGCGGTCGGCCGTTAACGTGGTCTCGGGCTTTCTGAAAGAGAAGTTGCCCGCGCCAATCGCAGGCCAAGTCGACAATGTATTGAGCGGCGCCGGCGGCATGACCGATAAACTAGGCGATGCAGCGGCTAAGGTCGGCAACATCTTCGGGGGCTCGTAGCATCTGAAATTTTCGACAGGCGATGGAGTTCGCCGTTAACCATCCCACACGGGATTGATGACTCCTAATCACAAAACGTGGTTAGGAGTTTTTGCGTCTTATGTCTAAAACAATTTTGATTGGTCTCGCCGGTTTGATCGGCACTCTCCTGCGTTACTGGCTTTCCGAATTCGTCGCACGACAATCCGGCGAAACATTCCCATGGGGAACCCTCGTTGTGAATATCGTCGGTTGTCTACTCGCAGGCGCGGTGTTTCATCTCACCGAAGAGAATCCCACATTGCGCACCGTAATCCTGATCGGCTTGTTAGGTGGCTTCACCACCTTCTCAGCATATGGACTACAGACATTTACATTGTTGCGAGACGGCGCATTTGGATTGGCAACTCTAAACGTAGTTGTCTCAAATGTACTTGGACTATTCATGGTGTGGATCGGATACGTTTTGGCTAAGGCTTTGTGACGTAAGCAAAGCCTTGCTATTTGATCTCACTCGGCGTATTTTGAGCGGACACTCGATCAAGGCGTGCGGGTCTCACATCCATAGCCCAAACAACTCGTAGCTTTGAAACGAAGTTGGTTCGTCACAGAACCGTCTCCCCGTAGTACTCCCTGTGTGCCCAGCCCAGTACTGGCCTCCCGTCGATAAACAAAATCACGAAAGAGTTCTGCGTGAAATGAATCTCAGTGATCCCTTACACGTCACCCCCTCAACCCTTGAGGAGTTCGAAAAATGATTAGAAGTCTATTACTCAGCTTTGCAATCGTCACCGCACAGGCAGGACCTGCGGCTGTGATGTCCTTTTCAACCCCACTGCGTCAGATGCGCCCATTTCCGGCAATTCTGATGAAACTCGGTGTCGCGCCAGTACCGACCGACCTCACCCCCGGCGATTCTTCTGCGTTTGCAACAGCCATCACGAACGCAGTGGGCGGCGACACAATCACGCTCAACGCAGGCACAACCTACACTGGACCATTCACGTTAAAGAGTGGTCTCACCTCAACCGTAACAATCCGTTCATCAGCACACGCTTCACTGCCTGTAAACGGAACGCGCGTAACGAGCAGCGATCGATCAAACATGCCGATCATCGTCTGCGGCAATTCCAACAATCAGCCATGCTTCTCGACCACCGGCAACGACGCTGATAACTGGCGTCTCACCGGCCTCGACATGCGACAAGCGAACGGCATCGGCAACACGGGCGCGATGGTCAAATTCGGAAGTGAGTCGGAAACTACGACGGCAAACACTCCAAACAACATCGAAGTCGATCATTCCTGGATTGAAGCAACGCAGGCGGGCACAGTGCGCGGCATTTTCATCAACGGCCGCAACATCAACATCCACGATAACTACATCAGTGGATTCCGAAACAATGGACAGGAATGCCAGGCGATTCTGTTAGCCGGTGGTCCTGGACCAGTAACGATCGACAACAACTATCTGATGGCACTCGGCGAAGTGTTCATGAGCGGCGGCTTGACCGTCGGCATCATGCCGGGCGACTTAACCTTTACCCGCAACTACCTCGAGGCGCCGCAAAAGTACAATCCCTGGAATCCGTCAGTATTCGACACCAGCGACGTACAGGGAACGACGAATCTCGCGTGCTCGCTTTCTTCGAGTGGTACGACAGTCACCTGCAACAGTCACGGTCAACCGGTTGCACCAAACACGACGAT
>DATEIS010000294.1:0-8274 GCA_035278765.1 Pyrinomonadaceae bacterium
TGATCGTGTTCGCCAAACTCGAAACTGTCGATTCTTGAATCCGTGCACAAACCACGGGCGGCCACGGAGGGCCGCCCCTACAGTAGCTATTAACTGGCTTTGTTTGCTTTGATCGTTAGTTTCAAGACGACGTCGTCGCGGATCAGGTTGTCAGCCTGGCCGGCGTAGTTGATTCCGAAGTCCTTGCGGTTGATCGAGAACGTGCTATCAACAGTCGCGACGTCGGGCGTCACGCTAATCGTCGCGGGAAACGTTACGGCCTTCGTCACGCCATGCAGCGTCAGATTACCAGTGACCGTATGAGACGCACCTTTCTCTCCACCCGGTTTGATGGACGTCGATACGAACGAGGCTTCGGGAAACTTCGCGACGTCGAAAAAGTCAGGCGTCTTCAAATGCTTTGTTAAGTCAGGCGTGTCGGTCGTGAGCGAATCCGTCTTCATCGTAATATTGACGCGACTCTGTTCCGGATTGCCGGCATAATCGATCTGTCCTGAAAAGTCCTGAAACGCGCCATCGTGCTTGCCGGTAACTTTCGATCCCGTAAACTCAACTTTTGAATTCTGCGGCGTGATCACATACCTCTGTCCCTGTGCGGCTGTCGCAGGCGAAGCAACTTTAGCAGCGTCACCGGTAACAGCCTTCGTCTTGTCCGCTGCGGGATCCGCACAAGCACTCACGAGCATCACCCCAACAACAATCATCAACCAAACACTTCTGTGCATTGAATATCCTCCTGTTTTGAAACACTTAATCCATTATTTGCGACAAGCTTGAGAAAGCATGCGCGAAAGTCTGGTACTTGAGGGCACTTGCGAAACGTTCGCACGATAGATTTTCCAACCTCTATCCTGCACATTTGATCTCCGCATCACGTAACAACCGGCAAAGACCCGGTCCATTCCGGCCCTCGTGGTGGAAACAACAATCGTCGAGATATCGGCATATACGCTACCGGCAGCTCCTTCAATACGAGCAGACGGCTCGACAAGTACGCGAACGCGATCAGTGTCGGCAAATCCACTCGCGAACCGTTCGAACGAAGTCGCCGGCGAGTCCCAAAAACCATATGCGCGTCGATAGTCGCGCGCGTTGATGGCCTCGTAATAGGACCCGAGAGTTGCGAGCGGATCGTTGCGATCCTCGTCTGGATCACCCGGCTCGGATTCTGAGCTGTTTACAAAGTTGAGCGCGCTGCGGCCGCGATCCGACAAGATCGTGAGCCGGTTTGATGAGAGACGAAACCTGTTTGCTGCTTCGAGTGCGGAGAGAAATCTCGATTCCTGCTGGTTTGCGTTCTGGTCCAGGCACGCGCGTTTCGTGCTGATCAGCCGGCCGAACGAGATGTTATCGCCACGAACCTGATACGTGCCGCCGTATGAGTTACAGCCCGTCGAGCCACTTGCTCTTCCGTCTTCGCCGAATTTTAGAGTGACAGTTGTTCCGGCGACTAAGTTCGTCTCTGAGCCTGCTGATCCAAACGAGACGAGTCGCCATTCGGCGCCAGTCAGCACACGTTGATCGGTCGAAAGATCTCTGCCCGTTTGAGACTGGGCCAACACGGCAAAACTCAACAGTGCCAGGGTCGCCAGCACGTATCTCATGATGCGCACCTCCAAAAAGAAACCCGTATTGAACCCCGTAGGTTTTGCAAAATAATGTCGGGACCACGGATAAAACGGATTAAAAGCCGGATAGGGTGCGTGTAAGCTACAATGCATTGAATGACTTACGACGTTGCAGTTATCGGCGCCGGTGTCTTTGGCGCATGGACCGCTTACCAGCTTCGGCTTGCAGGCGCGTCCGTCCTCCTGCTCGATGCATACGGACCAGGAAACAGCCGGGCCAGCTCGGGCGGCGAGTCGCGTATCATTCGTCTGGGCTATGGACCAGATGAGATCTATTCACGCTCCACCCAGCGTGCTTTCGGCCTCTGGCAACAACTATTCGAGAAAACCGATAATTTGTTTCGGAAAACAGGCGTGTTATGGCTGGCCCGTGCCCAGGATCCTTACTGCGAAGCCACACTCTCTACCCTGCAACGGATAAATGCAAACTTTGAAAAGCTCGGCCATGATGAATTGGCGCGGCGTTTTCCGCAACTCGACGTTCGTCCAATTTCCTGGGGAATACTCGAGCCCGACTCGGGCGTTCTGATGGCACGTCGAGCGGTCCAGGCAGTCGTGGCGCAGGGGCGAGCTGACGGCGTTGATTACGTCGAAGCAGCAATCACACCCCCAACAGTCACGCGCGAAAAACTCAATTCAGTTCAGACGACCTCTAGGCGTGACATCGTTGCAGAACGTTTCGTGTTTGCGTGTGGTCCATGGTTGCCAAAATTGTTCCCGAAACTGCTCGGCGAGTTGATTCACGTTACGCGGCAGGAAGTTTTCTTTTTCGGCGTTCCCTCCGGAGACGACAGTTTTAATCAAGGTGTGTTACCGACCTGGATCGATTTTAACGATCTCGCCTATGGCCTGCCGAATATGGACGGACGCGGCTTCAAACTCGCGATTGATGCACATGGAGCAGAGTTCGATCCCGATACTGGTGAACGTGTGGTCACCTCAGCCGGATTGAATGCAGCGCGCGAGTACCTGGCCCGCCGTCTACCACGACTCGCAAACGCGCCCGTGACTGAGACGCGCGTTTGTCAGTACGAGAATACGTCGAACGGCGATTTCCTGATTGATAAACATCCCGGATTTGAGAATGTGTGGCTCGTCGGTGGCGGATCCGGGCATGGATTTAAACATGGACCAGTCGTGGGTGAGTATGCTGCGCAGATGGTGACGGGAAGCGTTAAAGAGGAACCGAGATATAGTCTCGCGTCCAAGGAAAGGGTTCAGGAACGAAGGGTTTATTAGACAGGACGTACAAGATTTTTCAGGATTAGCAGGATAGAATGCGCTTATGAAGATCTCGGTCGCGATGTGTACTTACAACGGGGCGGATTTTTTGCCGGCGCAGTTGGAAAGTATCGTCGCGCAGTCGCGAAAACCCGATCAGATTGTCGTTTGTGACGACGGATCGACGGATGAAACTCGCGCGATACTCGAGAGATTTGAAAAGACATCGCCGGATACGATTTTGCTTCACTTCAACAAAAAGAACCTTGGCAGCGTCAAAAACTTCGAACAGGCGATCCGGTTGTGCAATGGCGAGGTTATCGCGCTCAGCGATCAGGACGATGTCTGGCGCCGCGACAAGTTGGAACTGATTGAAAAGGCATTCAACAAGTCGTCATTGACCGCTCTCGTTTTTTCCGATGCCGACCTTGTCGATAAAAACCTAAAGCCGCTCAACCGCCGGATGTGGAACGAGATTGGTTTCGACGCGCACAAGCAAAAATTGCTGCGCAACGGCCGTGCACTCGAAGTTCTGCTTCCGGGATGGACCGTCACCGGCGCTACAATGGCATTTCGATCACAGTTCGCTAACATTGCCTTGCCGGTGCCCGATGGCATCGCCATGATTCACGATGGTTGGATCGCGCTCGCGATCGCGGCAGTTGGAGATGTCGTCATGATCGACGAACCGCTGATCCAGTATCGTCAGCATGAAAAACAACAGATTGGCGCTCCAGAGCGTGTCGAAACAGGACCAGAGCCGCGTGGAATAGAAAAGATTGAAACCGCGTTCAAACGACGAAACAGCAGCGCCGACTTATACAAGATCCTGGAGACACTCGAAGAACGTCTGGCTGCGTTCACAGGTTTTTACGACACTCAAAAGGCACTCTCGTTTGTTGGTAATTATTCATTTCATCTGAACGTGCGCGCCAATTTGCCGCAGCGCCGCAGACTTAATCGAGTCCCCAGCATCTTGCGCGAGCTTCTGAGTTTGCGTTATCACGAATATGCGAATGGGTTTAAGAGCGCAGCGAAGGATCTCGTATCGTAGACAAAAGACTAATGCCGTATGACCTCTCGATAATCATTATTAACTGGAACGGCGGTAGTCTTTTAACTCGCTGCGTAGAGACCATTGTCGGTTCAGCGCCAAAAGTCAGCTACGAAATCTTGATCGTCGATAATGCATCCACCGACGATAGTATCGATCGACTCCGCGCAAATGAAGTGGCCGCGCGAATGATCGCGAGTGAACAACTCCGGATCGTCTTCAACTCCGAAAATCGCGGCTTTGGCGCCGCCAATAACCAGGCCTTCGCATTAACAGACTCACAGTTTGTATTTTTACTCAACAGCGATACCGAGGTTCCGCCGGGAACGATCGACACGTTGATTCAAAAGCTCACGTCGGATTCAAAGATCGGCGCCTGTGGCCCGAAGATGCTCAACGCCGACGGCACTACGCAAACGAGTGTTTACTTCAACCCGCCGCGCGTCTGGCACACAATCCTTTCGCAATTGTGGCTATATCGTTTGCTGCCGCGACGAATGAGAGGCGAATTATTGTTGGGCTGGCACTGGAGTCACGATCGTGAACGAAGCGTTCCGATGCTCGGCGGCGCGGCGATCTTAGCGAAGCGTGAAATGATCGAGCAGGTGGGTGGCTTTAACGAACGCTTTCACATGTACTCCGAAGACAACGAGTGGTGCTGGCGAATTCGACAAAAGAACTGGCGCCTCATGTTCGTTCCCGAGGCGACACTGCTACACCACGGCGCACAAAGCTCGGGAAAGCGTTGGACGCCTGCGGATCAAATTCGGGTGAGACTCAGTGCGGGATTCAACTTCGAACGCCAGGTTTTGCCGCGCTGGCGTTTAGCCGCCAATCAATTGGCCAACTACCTCGTGGTGACAGTCCAGCTTGCCGGCCGCAAGCTGCTACGGATCGAACATCCCGAGCTGCACGTGATCATGGAAATGCATCGCGAGCACTTAAAGCGCGCGCTCAGCAACAACCATCGTTGAATATCGTCAAGGTTTCGCGGTTGCGTTGTAGTCTTCGAGCAGTTTCTGCGCACGAATGCTCGGACTGATCAATGCCAGCTTTTGCGACCAGTCGTAACCACTGAAAACGCCCACCACCTCGGCTTTCGAGTTATAGACCGGACTTCCCGAAAAACCGTCGCGGCTATCGATCTTCACCGACCAGTATTCCTGCGTTCCCAGCATGTAGTTGCCATAAAAGCTGCCGTGGCTCACGACTTTATCGCCGTGCGGGCGCGCGATCAGAAACAGTTTGTCGTCTTTAACAGGTGACGTCTGAAAGACCGGAGCTTTGGCACTTTTGGAATTGCGGCACATCTCGAGTAGCGCGAGGTCTGCTTCTTTGTCGACCTTGATGACTTTGGCGCGACAACCATCAACGAAGACCTTTACAGCAAGCTCGTCACTCGCCTTAAACCCAAGCATTACTTTCTTGGTAGTGCTCAGGTTGCCGGAGATTACGTGATAGGCAGTCATCACCAGACCATTGCCTACCAGGAAACCTGTCGCATACCCATTGGGACCAACGTCAAACAGGACCGAAATCGCCTGTTCCAACGGGTTCTGCTCTTTCTTTGTAAATTCCAACTCCAGCGACAATGTATACCGCTCCTGTTGCTTAAGCATCCGGTTTGAGCTTTTGCTGTCAGCCACACACACCGGTGCAAGCAGAAGAAGGGCGGCGATACAGGTAAGGCTGCAAAGCTTACTCTTCATCGTGACCTCCGTTCAGGTTCTCTTACTGTGATCAAGACGACTCTGTCGCGCGAGGGTGTACGACAAAGAAAATTATCTGCTTTGAACGCTAGCAGGATGTATCCGGGAACAAGACCGGAGCATTTTAGGGTGCTACTTGCGGATAAGCAATGATTTTAATGCTCATCCACAGATTACGCCGATAAATACAATTAATCTGTGCAATCTGTGGATGACTTAGCTGACGGAGGCGTGGCGCTGCTTGGGTTCGTTGATGCGTGTGTAATCAGGATGGAGGTAAACAATTCTTCCGCCAACAATCGTCGCCACCGCGGCGCCAACCATTCTGCGCCCGTTAAAAGGCGTATTCCGGCTTTTCGACTTGGAACGGCTTACATCGAAAACCCATTCAAGATTCGGATCGAGCAACGTGATATCCGCGTGGGCGTTCGCTTTCAGTGAACCACGATCCGTGAGACCAAAGATGCGCGCGGGATTCGTCGAACACATCTGCACCACGCGTTCGAGGTCGATTAATCCGGCGTGGACGAGATCAAATGCGAGGCCCACGGCGGTTTCCAGACCCGTGATTCCAAACGAGGCCTGGTCGAATTCCAATGCCTTCTCATCCGTGTGGTGTGGCGCGTGATCCGTGGCGATGGCGTCGATCGTGCCGTCCTTTATTGCTTCGTGAACAGCATCGACGTGTTCCCTGCTCCGCAATGGCGGACTCATTTTCGTGTTTGTGTCGTACTCCGCCACAGCCTCGTCTGTCAGGGTCCAGTGATGTGGAGTGACTTCGCAGGTAACGTCAAGACCATCCTGCTTTGCGCGCCGGATGGCTTCGAGTGCGCCGCGTGTGGAGTCGTGAGCGATGTGAACTTTCGCTTTAGTTAGTTTAGCCAGGACGCAGTCGCGCACAACATCAACATCTTCTGCCGCCGCCGGCATTCCACGCAGTCCTAAAATCAATGACCAGCGGCCTTCGTGCATCACGCCACCGGCGCTTAACGACTGATCCTGACAGTGATCCACCACCGTCAGATCGAAACCGCGCGCGTATTCCATTGCTCTCCGCATCATTGCGGAGGTTGGCACAGGTCGACCATCATCAGACACCGCGACGATCCCGGCGTTTTTCATCTCGCCCATTTCTGCTAGCTCTTTGCCGTTGCTTCCCTTTGTAGTTGCGCCGATGGGAAAGACGTTTGCGAGTTTCGCGGCCTGGCCTCGCTCGACAATAAACTTTGTGACGGCAGGATTGTCATTTATCGGGTCTGTGTTCGGCATCGCACAGATGCTGGTCCAACCACCCGCCACTGCCGCTGCGGCGCCACTCGCGATAGTTTCTTTGTACTCCTGCCCTGGTTCACGCAAATGCGTGTGCATGTCGATGAAGCCGGGCGCGACGATCAAGCCGGTGGCGTCGATAACATGCGTCTGCTCGGGAACGGGCTCGCCGCGGTCAAGTAAACCGACTACACGGCCGTCTTCGATCAACAGGCTTCGACCGCCGGTGTTGACTTGCTGCGCGGGGTCGATCACATAACCATTTGCAATCAGCAGCTTCATTCGTGGGTTATTCCTCAACGTTTTCGGCAGGGTTGCCGCCGGCGAGCAGATAAAGCACCGCCATCCGCACAGCGACTCCGTTTGTCACTTGATCGAGAATCAACGAGCGACTGCCATCCGCGATCTCCGACGAAATTTCAACACCGCGATTCATCGGTCCGGGATGCATGACGATAGCGTCAGACGCAGCGCGTTCGAGATGTCGTGGTTGCAAACCGTAGTGAACTGCATATTCGCGCATTGACGGAAAGAACGCGGCGTCCTGTCGCTCGCGCTGAATTCTCAAAATCATTACCACGTCGGCGCCGTCTATAGCGTCTTCGAAGTGTTTCTCGATTCGCAGTCCGTTTTCGACGAGCTCGGCAAACTCTTCGGGGACTAGTGTACCTGGACCACCGATGCTGACATTAGCGCCCATTTTTGTCAGCAGGTAAATGTTTGAGCGAGCGACTCGTGAATGCAGAATGTCGCCGACGATCGCGACTTTCAAGCCATCAATCCGGCCTTTATACTCGCGAATTGTGAGCGCGTCGAGCAAAGCCTGCGTTGGATGCTCGTGCGCACCGTCGCCAGCATTAACTATCGGCGCATTCGTCATCTTAGCGAGATGTTGTGGCGCACCCGCCATCGAGTGACGAATGACTATGCAATCCGGCGCCATCGCTTCGAGATTTCGCGCGGTGTCGAGGAGGGTTTCGCCTTTGCTAACGCTTGAAGTCGAAACACTGACGTTGACCGCGTCCGCAGACAAACGTTTGGCGGCGATCTCGAAGGAGGTTCGCGTGCGTGTTGACGGTTCAAAAAAGAGATTGATGACGGTGCGGCCGCGAAGTGCCGGAACCTTCTTGATTTGACGTTGCGAAACTTCGCGAAATGTTTCCGCGGTATCGAGCAGCGTAGAAATTTCTCCTGCTTCGAGTTCGCGGATACCGAGCAGGTGGCGGCGGTTGAAAGTTTGCTGCATTCGTTAATCTTGTTCTTTGTGCTTTGTACTTGGTTCTTTGACTAAGAACTAAGTTCTAAATACCAAGCTCAAAAACTACACAAAAAAAGCGGCCTGTTGGCCGCTTCGTTTACGCCGTATCCGACGGCCTTTCGACGATTACCACTC
>DATEIS010000295.1:0-27768 GCA_035278765.1 Pyrinomonadaceae bacterium
CACGCGCAACACCGACCACTTGCGCCGAAGAAGAGATCATTTTGCTCCCGCCGTCACGTATCGGTTGCTCGATACGTAACAACTTGCCGAGCGCACTCTCGCCAGGCCATAGACTTCGCGCAGTCGATTCACTGACAATGACTACCGGCGTGTGTGCGTTTGCCTCATCCACTGTAAACGCGCGTCCGAGAACGAGCGGCGTACCAATCGTGTCGAGGAAGGTGGCGGGAATCTCTTCAATCGGTACCTTCCCATACTGCTTTGGACCGATCCCTCCCTGGTACAACAATGTGATGAGACCGTTTCCGATATAAACATGATCGAGACTCACACTCTTAACCCCCGGCAGCGCCGCGAGTCGCGTCATCAATTGCTGTTGAAAGAGCTTCGCACGTTCCGCGTCATAGCCACTCAGTTCGAGACTGTAACCCACGGAGAGAAGGTGCTTCGCTTCATAACCCGGATTGGTAGCCAAATTGAGTTGGACGCTTCGCAATAAGAGTCCGGCTGGAATCAGAAGGAGAAAACAGATCGACACCTGAGCGATAACAAGCGCATTGCTCAGTCGGGATCGCGCGGAGCCTCCGGTGGCGGTTGCGCCTTCTGATTTGACGACGCCAATCAAATCAGGCCGCGTGGCGCGCAACGCTGGAACGAGGCCAAACGCGATTCCACTCAATAACGCAAGCCCAAAAGAATAAGCGAGGACGCGCCAATCCGGTGTGAGATCGAGAGCGACTCGCTCCATCTCTGCGCCACCGTAGCGCACGAAAACTACGGAGAGAAACAGGTTGAGACTCCACCAGGCGAGCAAAACGCCAGCGACGCCGCCCACGACGCTCAACACCAAACTCTCGGTCAGTAATTGTCTAACCAGTCGCCAACGACTTGCGCCGAGGCACAGTCGAACACCGATTTCTTTCTGTCGTGCGATCGCTCGCGCGAGTTGCATGTTCGCGATATTGAGGCAGGCGATCAGGAGGATAAGACCAGTGGCGCCGAGGATCATTCCGATGAGCATCCACGCTTCGATTGGAAACTTCAGCTCGTTGATCAGGTCGACGGCGATTGTTTTCTTTGGGTCAGTGCTTGATTGAGTATCGACTTGGCCCAGGAGCACATTCATCTCGGTGCGCGCCTCAGGCGCGGTCCTGCCGGGCTTCAGACGTGCGAATATGCTGAGCCAGGTAAAGTCGCGTCCCGCGTACCAGTTTCTCTTTTCAGGAGCGATGTCATCAAAACCGGCCGTCGCCATCGCACCCCGCATCGCTAGTGGCAGCCAGATGTCAGGCATCTCACGCCTGAGGCCGACGAATTCCGGATGAGTTATTCCGACAACGGTGAACGATCTGCCATTTAACTTTATGCTGCTGCCAACGAGCTGTGCATCACTCCCAAAGCGTCGCTGCCAGAAGCCATGACTCAAGACGACGACTGCGTCACGACCGGGAACGCTGTTCTCTTCGCTACTGAAAGAGCGTCCGAGATGGGTACTGCCGCCAAGCATCGCGAAGTAGTTATCTGAGACGAAGTTTCCGAGAATCTCCTCAGGATCGCTGTTAGGTCTGTTTTCTCCGAGAAGAAAACGCTCCTCTTCGAAAACGGCTAACACGTCGGAGAACGATTGGTTGTGATCGCGAATGTAAGAGTAGTCTTGAAATGCAAACAGGTCCGATCGATCGGACCCTTCTTCGACGAAGAGGCGCACAATCGACTCCGGCTCCTTGACCGGTAACGGGGCCAGCAGGAGGTTGAAGACGCTGAAGATTGCAGCGTTCACACCAATGCCAAGCGCGAGCGTCGCGATAACGACGATGCTGAAGCCCGGTCGCTTCAACAGACTTCGAAGGGTATATCGTAAATCTTTGAACATATATGTGCTTTGTGTACCTTAGGTGCCTTGTGTGCCTTTTTGTGGTTACAACTCATAAACGACTCCGCGGTCGTCGTCATTAACAACTATGTACCAGTCAATGAGATTTTCTTTGTCCCCTCTTCGATAGAACTGCCGCGTTAATAGATAGTTCTACCCATACTCTTTACCCCTATAAGGAGAAAAAATGACGCCTGAACCAAAACAAAAAAATTTCGCCAGGATAGAGCACGTGTTCGAGTTGCTTGAGACGGATAACAGGCAGCTTACGCCGGGAGAAAGGCAGGTTATCGCAGGCCAAAGAATAATTAATGGGCTTCTGTATCGGGCGATCAGCGCCGTTTTAGCGACTTTTCCGGATGAGAATGCTCCCCAGGCGATTCTCGACGCCAAGAATTCAATAGGGGACGTTCCCGGAAAAGAGCCCCCAGGTTGTCCGGACGACGAGCAACCCCTGTCAAACCCGCTCGGCCAATAGGATCGCAACTGTTACGGCTGATCGCTGATCAGGATCACATCCGCGAGTTCGCCGCCTCTTTGACAAGCGAGTTTGGTGTAATCCGCGGACCACGCGTAGGCAAAAATCTTATCGGCGATGAAGTTTGTTAACTGCTTTGTCGAACCCGTCGCCAGATCATAACTCCAAATGTTTGAAGTGCCGTCGACGGTCATGACGTACATGAGAGCATGACTGTCGGCGGTCCATTGAACCTGCTGCCACTCCATCACCGGAATAGGCAGACGTCTAATCGGCTCACCTCCCTGCACCGGCATGATGGCAATCTCCCCCCGATAGCGATAGGCGATGAACTGGTTGTCAGGCGAAATCACCGGCATGCGGCCGTTGTCACTTATCTTTAACGGCGCGCTGCCGTCGATCGCTACTTTCCAGATCGTTGTATTCGGCGCACTCTGATTATCATATGCAACCCAATGACCGTCTCTCGAGTAAGCGGGATAAGAGTTGCCATCACTGAAGGTCAATTGTCGCGGCTCGCTACCGTCAAGCGCTTTCATCTGCCAGATATTGAGACTGCCCGTGCGATTGGAAGCAAAGGCGATGTATTGACCATCAGGTGAAGGCGCAGGGTTGTAATTGTCTCCCGCGTTAGTGGTGAGTTGGGTCTGTTTGCTGCTGTCTGGATCGAACAGAGAGATATTCAGATTGTTGCCGCCCATCGTGGAAAACACTAGCTTGCCGTCGGGCGTCCAGTTCAACCCGTAAATCCGTCCGACATTTGAAGCGATCACTCGTGCCTGCCGGTCGTCGCCACCCGGCGCAATCCAAAGCCGGCCTACTTGTTGACTCTGCACCGATACCATCGCCTTGCCATCGCGAGCCAGACTCACGCTCTCGTGTTCGACGGTATCGTTACTGACGCGCACTACCTCGCCTTGTGGATAGGAGACGCGCCACAGTTGATATGGACTTGTCCATCGCTCGCGCGCACTGACCATGAGCCAGCCTTTATCCGCGAGCCAACTCACCTGCAAGATCGAGAACCATTGCTGCGTGCCGAGTGTGCGTTCCTTCCCATCCGCAACTCCGACTCCAACCAGGTTCATGCGATAGCCGTTTTCCCAGCGGCCGGCGGCACAAACAATCGTCTCACCATCAGGCGACCATGCCGAACCATAAACAGAGAACCTTTGTCCATTGCCTCTGCGGGCAAGCGTGCGTTCATCAGTGCCGTCGATCTTCGCTGTCATGAGCGCATACTCGCCATTGGCTGGAGTGAAACGAACGAACGAAACACGGTCGCCCTGTGGTGAGATGGTTATTGGACCACCTACGCCGTCAACCAGCTTCACCGGCGTGCCGCCGGGAAGCGCTAATCGATAGAGAGCGCCCACATCGCTACTGTGATTGCGTCGAGTGACGTAGAGATAGTTTCCGTCGTGTGAAAAGGTAATGCCGAGATACTCGGTTTCCTCTGCGGGAACCACTGTTGAGGTGGAGTTGGTCGCCAAACCTGTCAACAACAACGCCTGCATGCCGTTTTCCAGAATTGCATGGGCCACAAACTTTCCGTCCGGCGAGATGGCGGCGCACACTGCGCGCCCTGAGTTTGTAAGCCGTACAAAGTTGAGCTTCTGGAATGGCGGCAGTGACGACGCTCGAGGAAAGAACAGGAATGCCAGCACTAAGGCGACGCCCGCCAAAGCCGCCGCCGACAGTTTGGGGCGTCTTCTGATTTCGCCGAGCAAGTAGCGGGTTGAAGTTGTCAATTGCGACTTGATGCGTTGTAAGCGTGTTGGTGGATGCGATCTGAGTTTGGCGGTTGGCAGGTTTTCGTTGATCGCGCCTGATCTGACACTGAACCCGCCTTGCAACTGCTTCATGTCGACGGCGAGTGCGGCAATCTTCTGATAGCGTTCCTCCAACGACTTCGACATTGCTCGCGCAACAATTTGCTGAAACTCGGGCGGCACGCTGGCATCCCAGGCAAACCGAATTGGCCCACGATCAAGAATCAAAGCGATGCTTTCGTTATTGCTTTTAGCTGCGAACGGTGTTCGGCCTGTCACCATTTCGTGCAGCACGACTCCAAGACTCCAGATGTCAGTGCGCTGGTCCACAGTCAATTCGCACAATTGCTCCGGTGACATGTACTGCACCGTTCCCATTCGAGTTCCGGGCTCCGTCAGCTTCGGCAACGTGCGTGCGTCATGATCTGACTCTTGATCGGAACGTGGCTGGAACTTGGCGAGACCGAAATCCAGTACTTTCACGTAACCGTCATCACGCAACATGATGTTTTCCGGCTTGATGTCGCGATGAACGATCCCTGTGGAGTGCGCGGCCGTTAAGGCATCGGCGACTTGAATTGCTACTCCGAGCGCTTCCGCAATCGACAAGGGTTGTTGCGCGATGCGGTCGCGAAGAGTGCGTCCTGCGATGTGCTCCATCGCGATGAAGTCACGCCCGTCGATGGACTTGCCTATCTCGTAAATGATGCAGATGTTGGGATGGTTGAGTGCCGAAGCAGCGCGTGCTTCCTGCGCAAAGCGCCGAACAAACTGCTCATCCCTGGCAAAGTATGGAGGCAGTAGTTTGAGTACGATGAAACGGTCCAAACGCGGGTCGCGAGCGAGATAAACTTCACCCATCCCACCGCCACGAATGGCCTGCACGATCTGGTAAGGGCCGACGAACTGTCCCGCCGACAATTCTGATGACGCGCTCACTAGCGACTCGGCGACCATCGCTACCGCCGGCGTCTCCATAAGGCTTGGCGCGTCAGACGCGAGCAAGGTCTCGACTTCATGGCGCAACTCGTCGTCAACACCGGCTTGCGCGAGAAAAACTTCTCGCTCCGAAGGTGATAGTTCGACAGCCGAGGCAAACAATTCCTTGACTTGTTGCCAGCGTGCCGGCGTCATGGCTGCGCACCTCTGCTGAGTTCCCGCAGCAGCCACGCCTTGGCCGCACGCCATTCCCGTTTGACGGTGCGTGCCGAGACGTTCAGCACTTCGGCCGTTTCTTCGACGCTCAGACCGCTGAAGAAACGCAACTCGACAACGCGACTCTGTTGTTCGTCCAGGAGGGCAAGACGATCGAGTGCCTGGTCCAGGGCGACCAGATCGATGTCTTCACCTTCACGTCGCGCGTCAGCATCATCAAGCGGCAGCAGTTTGAGATCGGTCCCGCCGCGTTTGACCGCCTGATGCTGGCGCGCATGATCCACGAGCACGCGTCGCATCACATTCGCCGCAATGGCAAAGAAGTGATTCCTGTTCTGCCACTCGACTGCCCGTTGGTCTACCAATCGTAGATACGCCTCATGGACGAGTGCCGTGGTTTGCAGACTCTGTCCCGGTTTTTCACGGCGCATGTAGTTGGCCGCCTGCCGGCGCAGTTCGTCGTAAACGATGGGGATCAGTTTATCGAGGGCGGTTTGGTCGCCCCGACTCCATTCCTGAAGCAGTTGCGTGACGACTTGTGGAGCCGGTTCAGCCATATGGCGAATTCTCAGCGGTTGGAGCGGAGGAAGCAGTTGCCGACGTGAAGCGCTCGTGGCAGGCGAGAGCATATGCCCTTGGTTTACTCAGGTCAATCGAATTTGGGTGCGTGTCCCCTTTTTCGCAAACCTGCCGCGTAAATGTATAGGACGGTTGAGGTCCTCGCGCTTCAGCCGAAGCCTCACGGAGTTTTTATTCAACAACTCCAACGCGGATCCGCGTCCTGACAAAACCAACCTTAGTCCTTGAAGGAGAAAACAATCATGAATTATCGAACCTATAGAACACTTGTTGTAGTTGCTGTCCTGTTATTGGTCGGCGTCGCCGCACCGGCGAGCCTTGGCGTACAGTCATCGCAATCAACGTACGCGCAAGTCGCCTTGATTGCGTTTAACCGCAAGTACGTAGCCGCCGAAGGTGGTGGCGGCCGTGAGTTGGTCGCGAATCGTGACGCCCGTGGTCCATGGGAGTCCTTTAACGTGGTCTACCTGGGAAACGATCGTGTCGCGTTACGAGCCAGTAATGGCCAGTATGTCTCGGCTACAGGACCGAACGGAACATTGCTCGCCAACCGCGACTGTATTGGACCAACGGAGACGTTTCTATTGATCCGCGGGCGCGAGAACCGGATCGCCTTAAAAGCAAGTAACGGGAAGTTTGTCTGCGCTGAAGGCGGTGGAGGTCGCGAGTTGATCGCTAACCGCGACGTCGCCGCTGAATGGGAAGGCTTCTACCTGCTCCCGTTGTAAAGAGCAGTTTGGTCCAGGTCAGCTTTACCTCAAAAGTAGGAATGGTACTTGGATCGGGTCAGTACAGGGAGCGGTAGCGACCTGGTCCAACCTTGAGGGTCAAAATCGTTAGGAATATCGCATACTGATCACCGACCAGGTCGCTACCGCTCCCTGTACTGACCCGATCCAAGTACCAAGTCTCCAGCCGAGAGCGCGCCTCGGTCTGGAGACACTACCCGCGCACCGTTCATTTCAGCAAAATTTCCAAACGGTAATCGGCTACTTTATAAGTCGAGTGAACTCCAATTTCGCAGTGGCCGTTGAATTCCGGCGGCATTGTGCCCGACCACGATTTTGTGTCCGGCGCAACTGGTTCGACATCCAATCCGTGATTCAAATAAACCGTGAAATCCGAATCGCGGCCGATAATTTTGACGGTTATTCTTTGCCCGGCGCGGGCTCTAAAACGGTAGACGACTTCGTCCCCATCACGCACCGCGCCCGTTAAAACCAGCTTCTTCCCTTTTACCACCTTGATGTTTTTCTCACTGACGCGGTTATAAGAAGATTGCGCTGAAACTTCAGCGGTCATCAGCCATGCCGACAAACAAATCGCGAACAAAATCAAGAATGTCTTTCTCATCATCGACTCCAAATTCCGATAAATCGACTACCGACCAGCTTTGATATCGTAGGCCCACAAGGTTCCGGAATCACGAATGTAAAGTACGCCATCCGGTTACGTTCCGGTCCTCGCCACTGACCGAGAAGCAAAACGCGAGCGCAGCAATGGTGGTTAGTAATCTCGAAGCCATCTCTTCTCCTTCAGTGCAGTGTAATGTGAAGCTCGTGAGATTGGTACGCCGAGTTTCAAGGAACGGTTCCTCAACGCCGCTCCGGCAGTTCCTCAACAGGGTATTGATTACACGACTCTGTTGCACTTCCTAAATCCCGCCCACGGCAGTGGGCGGATCGTTCAAGTCCTTTCTAAAAAAACCAAACTGAGAGATTTGAATACCGCCCACGGTAGTGGGCGGATTGTTCAAGTTCTTACTATTTATCATCTCCCGACGAAAGTCCACGGCTGTGATGAATAGTGTGGACCTGAACAATCCGCCCACTACCGTGGGCGGGATTGAAGTCTCTCTTGGGATGAGTTTTTGTAGAAAGGACTTGAACAATCCGCCCACTGCCGTGGGCGGGATTTAGGAATTTTTTCAAGCAAACGACCAAAGCTCAACGCACTTCGTAACGAAGCTCGACGATTCCACTCTTGTACGCCTTGACCTCAGCGAGATGAAGTGCGACGTCTTTGCCGAGGTTGTCGAAAAATTTTATCCCGTCGCCAATCAGGATCGGCACGATCGAATAACGAATCTCATCTGCCAGTCCGAGACGAAGACATTCACCCGAGACTGCACCACCTCCAACAAACCAAATGCTCTTGAACGCGGGCCGCAGGCGCTCATTCACAAACTGCGCGAGATCACCTGAGTAAAACTCGACGGTATCCCGAATTCGCGGCAAATCGCGAGTAGTGAGGACGAACGTTGGTTTATCGCCATACGCCCACCCCAACCCCTTGGCCTCGAAATTCAACGCCGTCTCATAAGTTCGCGATCCCATCACATAGCAATCGATCGTCTTAAGGAAAGCCTCGACAAAGTCCGGCTCCAAAGAATCCCCTTCGGCGAACTCGTCCGATGTTTCGAGCCAGTCGACGCTTCCGTCCTTGCGTGCGATGAAGCCGTCGAGGCTTGCGGCCATGTGAATCGTTACTCGCGAATCGGTGTTTGCCATAATTTTAGCTAACGCCGCCGTTGCATGCTGTACGACGTGAACTCAATCGGCTCACGCGTCTCGCTACTCTTGAACAGTTGCAGGAGATCCTTGCGGCGTTGGATCTCTACATCATCCACATCGGGGGCTTTCAAGAGACGTTGAAGATCTGCCTCCACCTGATCGCGCGTCTCGTTCTTGAGACACAGGAGCGTCAAACCGGTGAACGGAAAGCGCTCGAAGTTCTCGATTAGGAACTCGCGCAACGCGGGGCTGCGGCGGAGATGAAACATGATGATGCGATCGACGCCGCGAACAGGGTATTCCGGAAACGCCGCGGCGTGCATCAATGCCGAAGCAAAGTTATTGAGAATGAGTTCTGCCATAGCCTGGATCTCGTCTAACGAGACCTCATCACCGGGCTGCCACTCTGCCTCGCTATAAAAGTACGGCCGCAGTTTTGGTTGTTCGACGAAGAGCCGGAGATGGTTTGAAGTCTCTGTGACAGCGCGCTGGATTAGAAATAAATCGGGCTGCTTTTGGGCGACCTCCAACTGCCTCACAGCAGTATCGATTTGTTCCTTCGCAATCCGAAGTTGTTTCCGAAAGACAGAGAAGTTCAGCAATCCCACTATCACGAGCAGCAGGGTAGCCAAGAAACCAAGCACGCCGATTAAAGATTCAAAGCCCATTCCTCTACCTATCCACGGAGTTTCGCTTATACGGAGGAGATATTAACGCAAAGCAAGAAAAAATTTTCGCACCGCGCAGTAATACGGGCAGGAGTTCGGCAACTTCTCTCTACACAGTCATTGGTGGGCCATCGCCGTCCTCAATCCGACGCACGGCGATGTTCGCCTCAGATCAAGCAAATATTAAGGAGAAGAAAATGAGAAATCTAAGTTTTGTGAAAAGGACCACAGCGCTGGCCATGGCCCTCATGTTCTTAATCGCTTCGAACGTCACCCGTGTTGAAGCTGCACCAGCCAATAATTTTACTCCGGAACAGATCGAAGCGATCGCTACGGAGATGTTCCAGAAATTCGCTGCATTTGATGCTCAGGGAACCGCAGACATGTTCGCCCCTGACGGCACGATTGAAGACCCTGTCGGAACTACGCCGGTACAGGGAACACAAGCCATCATTGCTTATTTGCAAACGTTCCCCTCTATTCTGGATGAAATCAGAATCCAGTCGTTTGATGTCACGGTCGCCGGTCAGGAGTGCGCCATCAAATGGAGATTGCGCTTTAAGACGAAGACCGGAAATGTCTTTTTCGTGGACGGCGTCGGCATCCTTAAGATCAACGCGCAGGGCAAAGTTCAATCGGACAGAGAGTACTTTGATCTCGCGTATTTTCAGTCGCAATTGATGCAATAGCCAGCGACACTTTGAGATACGCCGAAGGCGTTGGCCTTCGGCGTTTTTCAAACTGACACTTCCCGACACGCTTCACCTGGTTATATAGTTAGGTCCATGCGAGTTCTGCGCGTCATGGAAGAATTGTTAGCGATTGAAGCAGAAGCAAAGTATTTGTTATCTGCGAACGATCGCTCTTATGAACAAACATTGATGCAGGAGTTGTTGAAGATATTCAAAGAGGCTGAACATCTGTTTGGACCAAGAGATGCCTCAATTCAACTGTCTATACCCCGGATTACTGAGTGTACTACTGCGCGGAGTGTCGTTATTCGGCCGTTGCGAATGGCCAGAATATATCTAAGTCGCGAGACCCGGATTAAACCCTGGCTTGCCTCAGTGGAACTTGCTCATGAAGCGGTTCATATCATGAGCTCGGTCACCTTTGGAGGGACGCTGACGATCCTGGAAGAGGGGCTTGCAGAATGGTTCGGCCAAAGATATGCGAGTCGCGTTCATGAGATGACGTTCGAAAGAGGCTCTAATCCGAAGGCTGATGCTGTAATGAAGGCCGTTTCTACTCTTCTTGCTAAGAATCAATTCGTGATAAAGGAATTGCGAACGCGTCAACCAGTAATCTCAAAGATCGATGAAAAACTTCTGATTGACGTGGCCGGTGTCGAACGTAGTCAGGCAAAGTTTCTGTGCACCGACTTCAGAAGTTATTGGCGCACACCGTCGCCCTGGAGCGGATTCGCTTCCCAGGGCGCTGAACGCCTCGCTGACTGTCTACGCACGATTTGGAAGTAGCGGAAATAATTGAACGATGCGGGAAGCGTTCTATAACCTACTCGACCGACGAGGAACGTGGCCCGTGGTGGCCCTCCTCTTTATCCTCTTTATACTTTGTGCACAGGGCTTCGAGTATCGCCGCTCGCGTCTTGGGTTTGAAAATCAAGCTCTGGATAGTCGCCGCTGGTATTCCCCCGCCGAAGCCCGCGACTTTTTTCAGGCCATAGAAGAACGAGGTCAACGAGTCTTCTATGCTGCAACTGAATTAACTCTAGATATCTTGTTCCCGATCGTCTATGGTCCCCTGTTCGCAATACTGCTGATTCGTGTCTACGCTCCTCCGAATGCGAAGAACTTCGTGCTTGTCCCATTGCTCGGTGCAGCAGCGGACTTGCTGGAAAATGTCACGATTGCATATTTGGCGTTGCAGTTCGATGGTCAAACTTCATCATTGGCCCGAGTGGCAACCGTTTTTACCGCGGCGAAATCGATACTGCTAGTCCTCTCATTCATACTCATACTTCTCGGCGCTCTTGCGGCTTTATGGCGCTCGTCTCGATCCCCAACTTAGTCGAACGCTGCTTGGAAGAGGTCAGTACCGTAACGCGGTAGCGTCGGGTGAGTCTGTAAATACAAGATTCCTCGGGTACTGATGCACAACGTTGACCCGACGCTACCGCGTTACGGTACTGACCTCTTCCAACAATGACTTTTGAGGCAAAGCCATCGAGCGTTAAGCGGGCCAGAGCTCACGGAAGACACGCTTAAAGTTCTCGCCCAGCACCTTCTGCGTTTGGCGACTCGTATATCCACGCTTCAGTAGCGCGTCGGTGATGATCTCTATCTTTCGTGGCGTGTTCATGTCAGGGATGTATACCGGGCGATCTTCACCCGGAGCAGCTATCCCGTCTTTCTTCCGCTGCTCAGTCGCACGTCGCATATTTTCCAGATCTTTTTCTACCACACGTAAGGGAACGTCAGTGCCCACGCCAACATGATCCTCGCCGCAAGTCTTTAGCGCGTACTCCAAATGCCGCATGTAGTCGTCCAGCGCCGGTTGCTTCGGCGACGGCGTCAAGTACGGCAACATGTAAATGCCCATGACACCACCTTTATTAGCGAGAGCCTTCATCTCGCGGTCTTCTACGTTGCGCGGGTGCATGTGAATACTACGGCAACCCGAATGAGAGATGATGGGTGGCTTCTTCGAGGCGGCAATGCCGTCGACTATTGTCTGTGTATTAGCATGACTGAGATCGAATGCCACACCGATCTCGTTCATCTTTGCGATTGCCTTGCGCCCCAGTTCAGTCAACCCGTCAGAATCGCCGTCGAGACATCCGACACCGAAAGGAGTCCGTCTGTTATAGGTAAGCTGCATGATGCGGACACCCTGGTTGTGGAAATGTTCAATTCGTTCAACCTTATCTTCCAGCATGCTGGCGGCTTCAAAAGAGTAGATGACGCCTATCTTGCGTTGTTGCTTTGCCCCGTCCAGATCGGCGGAAGTGCGAACCTTCAGAAACACGTCAGGTCTTTTCGTCATCAACTCATCCGCCACGGCGATGTCGGCCATGGTTTCGTCGAATGTTCCGGTCGCTCCTCCGAGAGTAGATTTGAGGACAGTGATCCCCGATTCGCGCACCGCCTTTAGTCTTGTTTCGTCTCTAAGCTGGTAGCCGATTGAAGCGAGGGCGTTGCAATCGAGTACGAATGAGCTGCGGTAGAGATCCGCAGCCTTTCTAGAAACTTGAGGCACATCGAACGGCCAGACTAATTCGGGCTTCAGCGTTGTGAGAACGACGGCGCCGGCGAGAGATTTTGTGAAATCGCGACGTGTAATCATGGCTTTTGTTTTCGCACTCCACTGGCCTCAAAAAATGCCCGAGCGTCTTGTATGTTCAGGATGTCGTAAACCGCCTGGCGCTTGTCCTTCGCGTTGCGGTAATAAGATTGCGTGATCAAATAGCCGATGTAATACCCGAGATCGGCGGGCCGGTCTTTGGCCGAGGTCGCGTTGTAAATCCAGTTTGAATAATCATTTTTATACATGTCCTTTTCAAAGTCGCGCCAAATCTCGGCGTCGTGCGTACGACCGTAAGTCTTAAGATGATCGTTGATATTTCGGCCCGAGATCAACTCACCTATCGTGTCGCAAGCGCCTTCTTGCAACGACTTGCCGAGTAGGTGCCACTGGCTGGGAGCGTTGTTGTAGCGCTGGTTGTAGTGACACGATTCATGCGCGACGATGGCGGGCACATTGTCGACCGTAGAGATTACTGCGCGTAGCCAGGCACTCAGTTCATCCGTTGGGGTCTTCGCGGTTTTGCCGTACATCTCGGTTCCGATCAAAAGACCGCTTGGCCCAGTTGTTCCGCCTGAGCTTGTGACACCGATCACGAAGTACACATCTGGAAAGACCGCCTCCGGGTAGATCGATTTGAATTTTGCAAACGCGGCCCGCATACGCTTCTCCATGCGTTGCACCTGCAAAGTCTGCGGGCGGATCGACTCGTAGTATTTCGGCATCCGGTCGATCGTGTTTACCAGATTCTCCGCCGACTTAATTCTCAGCCGCAGGAAATCTTTCAAGCCGGCACTGCCCTTGTCGAGATATTCGGTCTGAAAGATCGCAACCCGCTTCGCTTTGTCGGTTTCTTTTGTGGCGAGGTCAAACGCCCGCCAAAAGTTGCCAATGTCAGAAGTGACAAACTTAACGGTGTGCGGATCGCGATTGAGTTGGGCTTTGGATTGGGCGACGCAGATGGTCGTGATAAACAGGATGTAAGTCGTAAGCGAGATAAGTCGTAGCATGGCGAAAAACGGCCAAGGTTATACACTCTCGGATTTCTTGCAGGATTATCTTGCCGCGTCCTCGAGTATTACGGCGATCTAACTCGCTTCACCTAACGACGGATGTATCGGTGTGACGGGCGTCCGATATGAATGTGTGGTCCGGTGGCTACGCCGGGAATGTACCCGCGAAATACGAGATAAGGAATCTTTTCGGACCGCAGGAAGTTAACAAGGGCAACGCCCTCCTGACTGTCCGGATGAAGCCCGACGTCCATCCCCTGCCGGTGATCGAGTCCCCAACGGTTGTGAATGTCCGATTGTCCAAACGCCGATGTTGGTAATGGACGGCCGAACTTACTGAAGAAAAAATCTTCTACCTTCTTGGAATCAGCCAGCGACCACTCTTTTGCAGCCGCACTGGCCTGCGGAGTTTCGCCGGACGATGGTCGTTCTATACGCGCAACTCGCGCCGGGTCAAGCAGGGTGGTTACGCCTCCACGCTTGTACCAAATACCATCGCGCGTTTCTCTCAGTTCTTCGACTTGCAAACGCCCGCCACCGACGAGTTCGATGGATATGGAGGCAACTTCTTTTTCAGTACTCGAAGACTCTTGTTTCTTATCAGTTTCCTGGGCTGACGCCAGGCTGGCCGCCTGGACACTAAGAAACAAGAAGAGAAGGGTTGAAGCAAATACTTTCACGAAAGCAGTCCTTGTCCAATAAAAGAAAGACGCACATATTAATCCTAATTCCACCTTTGCGCCAATATTACTCTTGACTTAAATCAAAACGGCATGGTTGACTGAGCACCTGTACTTTTGAGTAATTACACCCCTCAGGTCCCGCAGCGAGTCCGAAATCCACGCTATAAGTTTAAGGAGTATCGCGGCATTGCCTCAAAGATCATTGTTGGACGAGGTCAGTACCGTAACGCGGTAGCGTCGGGTCGACGGTGGTGTAAATAACCGAAGTACACAATCGCGGTCGGCAGCGTGAATGATCACGACGGGTTGGTCTTTACACGAGAAGTTATTCGCGTCGGATGCGGCGCAAAACGACGCCTTCGGTTGTGCAGTCGCCGTGAGCAATATTACTGTGCTTGTCGGGGCGATTGGAAAATCCGATGTCGCACTCAACGGAGGCGCGGCGTACATCTACGAATTCTGAAACCATTAATCCCGACATAATAAATAGACAAATAATCCAGGAGGAGAACAGTCAATGCCCACACTCAAAAAAGGTTCATCTGGGCCAAAAGTAAAAAATTTGCAGCAGCGGCTGAAAGAGCTCGGATTCGATCCGCATGGTATTGACGGGAAATTCGGGCTCGGAACACAGACCGCAGTGCTCGCGTTTCAAAAAGCCAACGGTCTTGACCCTGACGGTATGGTTGGCCCAAAGACAACGGCGGCTTTGAATTCGACCGGGAACAAAGGCAACACCAGTGGCACGACGCCCGCTCCCAAGCCGGCGAAGACAGTTACCACGAGTGGCTCGACCTTGACCGAGGATGACTTCAAGCAAGCGGCTGAGTTGCTCAACTGCGAGGTTGCTGCCATCAAAGCCGTGGCGGAAGTTGAAAGTCGCGGCGCCGGCTTCATGGCTGACGGAAGGCCGACGATCTTATTCGAGCGTCATAAATTTCATGCCTTCACCAACGGCGCTTTCGGCGCCACACATCCTGATATTTCAAGGAAGGCTCCCGGTGGTTACGGCGCCGGCGGCGCGCATCAGTGGGATCGATTTAACATCGCCGCCGCCCTTAATAACGCCGCCGCGATAAAGTCGTGTTCATGGGGCAAGTTTCAGCTTATGGGTTTTAACTTCGCGACCTGTGGATTTGCGACGCTGGAAGACTTTCATGCTGCCATGTTGAAGAGCGAGGGCGAACAGCTCAAAGCCTTTTGCCACTTCATTACCGCCAGCGGTTTGGCCGGGGCGCTACGAAACCGCAAGTGGGCAACGTTTGCCAGAGGTTATAACGGTAAGAATTACAAGATTAATAAGTACGACACGAAGTTAGCGGCCGCTTATCGGAAGCACTCAAAACCGTAACGCGCGTTACTCGATTTGAAGGGGCGCCTTGTTACTTACCATGCCGCGCACTCGGATGCTGACGTTCACGGCGCCGGCGCCGGCAAGCGTATCAGGAAGGCGAACCGTCACCTGCGACATCCAACTCAAGTTTTTTACTCGGCCCGTCGCCTCACAGGGTAAGTCGAAGAGACGCTGCTGTGTGTCCTCCGCCTGGACCGTAACGAACGGCAGGTCGGCGGGTTCGAGTAAGACACCCACTAAAAAGAACGTGATTCTTGTCCGTCCGTCAGTAGCGAGCAGGTGAGGTGCGGCAACGTGGAAAGGTTCGCTTGCTGTCGTCACCGAGTCGAGTGCGAGCGCACGTCCCGTATTGGTTGCCAGTAACTCTGGCACTGGCGGTTCGTTCCCGGCACGTCGCTGACCATAAGACAGATTGTCAATCAGGACATTCGGTGTCGGCTCGGGAAAGTCAAGAGTGATTATCAACGTCTGAATAGGCTGATCGGAAACGAAGCCGACGAACGTTGAAGTATCCGCTTCGTTCATCGTGACGCTCTCGCCGCTGGAGGTCATCACGATCATCGGTGTGTTGAACTGGTCCACTCCGACAGCCGTTGTACCTGGTGGAAGGAAAATCCTCAGACGCGTAAATTCGGCCACCGTCGGTGCGAGCAAGAGCTTGTTGCCATTTTGCCCGTCTACGATTGAGGGCGTGAGATTGGCGTTACGGAAGAAAATTCCGTCAATCTCCAAAAAGCCCAGACCGTCCGGGACGTTCGCGGGCGAACTAAAATCGATAGTGTTTAGATTCTGTGAAGCGGCGTTGAAGGAGGCGCGATCGCGAAAGACCGCCGCTTCGGCGTGATTAAGTGACGTGCAGCAAATAAGAACAACGATGCTGCCCGAAACAAGTAATTTCACGACAGAACTTAACATCTATCCACAGATTACACAGATTTAAAGAATCTGCGTAATCTGTGGATGAAAAAGTTATCGACGGCTCACAAAATCGCTCGGTAGCGGCGGTGCACTCGCCGGCGCTTGTCGATGTTTCGTGGCTTGCTCGTATGCGTAAGCGAGCGCGATCAACGTCGGTTCGCTGAATGCTCGTCCAGTAAATGTTACACCGAACGGTGCTGGATTGATGACTGGACCAGCCGGTGGCGTAAAGCCGCCCGGAACAACAATGCTCGGGTAACCGGCTTTCGCGGGCGCTGCTGCACCACGATTCTGTGGAAAGAGAATCGCATCAAAGTCGTCATCGGTACCTTTGATTCCGTCTGGACCATTGAAGACTGCATCGAGTCCACCTCTCGTGAGTGTTATGTCCAACGCGCGATCTGCGAGGTATCGCTGCGTGTCTGCACTTCCCGGACTGGTATCGAGTTGATTAGCAGCAAGAAAGATCGCCTGTCCATACTTCAACGCCACCGCAGCATTAGCGTTGTTAAACGCGATGATGTCGGCCAACGTGTGCACCGGCGCGTTTGGCCTCGTTGTCAGGTAAGCGTTGAGGTCATGTTTCTGACCATACATCAAAACGGTCGAACAATTTGACGGCGCTGGAAAGGTTACACAGATTCCGAACGCTGATATAGCTGCCTGATTAGGAATCTCTAAAGGATCGACCACAGTCGCGCCTTGTTCGCGAAGCGCTGCGATTGCATTCAACATGATCTGTTGTTGCGCAGGCGTAAAACCGATCCAGTAAGGCACGCGAGGCACTGCGATGCGTGCACCGCGGAGTGCGTGTTTGTCCAGAAACTTGGTGTAGTCCGAATGGCAATTGCCCGGCTCTAAACATGGCGCGGTAGCCGAATCACTCGCATCGTGGCCCGCGATCTGGCTGAGCATGATCGCCGCGTCTGTAACCGTTCGTGCGAGTGGACCAGCGGTATCTTGATCGGCAGTGATCGGCAGAATGCCTGTGCGACTGACTAAACCGACCGTTGGCTTGATACCAACTACGCAGTTGGACGACCCCGGACTCAGAATCGATCCTGATGTCTCCGTGCCGATCGCGACTGCAACAAGACTGGCCGAAACGGCGATGCCCGAACCCGAACTCGATCCACCAGGAGTAAGCACCGGACGCCCATCACTAGCCGGCAGTGGTCGCGGATCGTATGCGTTGAAGCCGTAGCCACCCAGTGAGCTATAACCCGACGGCATCCCGATCGCGATGAAGTTTGCGAACTCCGTCAATGTGGCTTTGCCGAGAATGATCGCTCCCGCGTCACGCAACTTCTCGGTGATGAATGCGTCGTTGGGAGGAATCGAACCTTCGAGGGCAACGGACCCGGCAGTGGTTGGCATGTCTGAAGTATCGATGTTGTCTTTTAACAGCACCGGAATCCCGAACAGTGGTCCATGAGCACGTCCGCGATGTCGATCGCGATCACGAGCGCGGGCCTCTTCGAGAGCATTCGCGTTGATGTGAATGAATGAGTTGAGCAATGGCCCTGCGTGGTCGTACGCGGCGATGCGATTGAGATACATCTGAACTAACTGTTCAGATGTGATGAGCCGCGAACGTAAGGCTTGTTGCAACTCCGGAATTGAAGCCTCGACGAGTTGGAGGCTGCGTGGTACGCCGAATGGCTGCTGCGCGGGAACCGGTTGGGCTAACACAGCAACGGTGAGAATCAACACCAGGACAATTTTCTTCATGGCAACCTCTCCTCTTGAGGAATGTGTGTACGTTGAGGGGGAAAGATTGAGGTGGTCTCGACGGAAACCACGCCTGCCAAAGATCGTTAATTCACCATTTGTTGTTAGAAGCTTTTATCGGGTAGGGGGAGATTTATATGCCTGATCTGAGGCGCTGTCAATACGTGTTTGGGTTTCCAGCGCCGAAGGCGCGGGATATGACAGCCAGGGGCAGAGTGCGAAGCGAAGCGAGCACGTCGCCCCTGGTCAACCATCCAAAAAGCGAGTCGAGGCCTGAAGGGCCGAGATAATCACCGACGTATTACGCCCTTTTCAGGGCTGCGTCGCCTATCTTTGTTTTGATCCAGGGGCGACGCGCTTCGCGCTTGCCCCTGGCTGTCATATCGCGCGCCTTCGGCGCTGGGTGTTGTATCCGCGGGCGCCTACTCGGTCTATTGACCCGGGCTGGCTAAACGATCCTTAAAGAAACTCAAAACACGTCGCTCGTATTCTTCCTTTTTCAACGTATGCAAATCGACATGCTTTGCACCTTCCACGATCCACAATTCCTTCGGTTCGGCGGCGGCCGCGAAGAGCTGCTGAGACTCAGCCAGTGTCGTGTGTTGATCCTCGGCGCCCTCGATGAACAATTTGGGGACAGTAATCCCACCAACTTTATCCACCGGGTTTAATTCATCCGAACTAAATCCAAACCGCAGCTTGAGTTGGACCGTCAATAATGGAGTCAGCACGCTGCTCAATGGTCCAAGTCTCATAGTTAATCGATTAGTCACCGCTTGCTTGATCGTCGGGTAAACCATCTCCAAAACGATCGCATCAACATCAAGCGGCGGAGACGCAAGCAGCGTGGCCGCGCCACCCATCGAAACACCTATCACACCAATTTTTTCTCCCGGCGACGCCGTGCGAAGGAATTCTACGGCTGCTCGCGCATCTCGGGACTCAAGATAACCAAACGTGATGTGTTCTCCAGTACTCTCCCCGTGAGCCTGAAAATCGAAAAGCAGAACGGAGTAACCTGCATTCGCGAGGAACCGAGCACGGTCCAACATAGCGAGGCGATTGGCTCGCACGCCATGCATGAGGATGATGGCCCCGGCGCCTTTAGTCCCGGGGATGAACCAACCGTGAATGACAGCCCCGGACTGGCTCTGAAACTGAACCGGTCTTGCAGCCAGATCATTAGGTGGACCACCAACAGACTGATCGACACGACTGGTCAACACAGTTCCAGCCGTCCAAACACAAGCTATGACGATGACTAGTAAAATCAGAATTGAAAAGACGAAGCGTTTTCTTTTCATCAACGGAGAATGAGGACTCAATCACTAAACCTTTGGCCGCGTTCTCTTTCAACCAGGTGCTTGGTGGTATTTTCCGTCACACTTGCTGGAACTGCGTCCGAGAAGTCGGCCTGGTCCAATAACTTTGCAGTTGTTGCCGATTTGATTAGCCGCTCAGGCTCGGGCAAACCAGTTCCAGCCAGCGGCGATCTTCGTTTCCACTGCTTTTTGAGCTTTTGAGTTCTGATGAGAGTCTGAATGTGCCATGCGCCGATCGCAATCAGTAGACCCGCCGTCGTATAGATCAGCGGATGCGAGCTCGGCCTGATGGCAAAGAGCAAGATCGAGAGGGTAAAACTCACGAGTATGGTTAGTGAGTTTAGGACCGTGTTCGCTTGTAGATGATCTTCGGGCGGAAGCTCGCGTTTGAGTGGTTTCGAAAGATCAGGCAGAAACAGTCCGCACTGACGGCAAAAAGTTTCAGGCACCTGTTCGGCTTTTCCGCATCGGGGGCAATACATACTAAGCAGAACGATTTTAGCACTAAAAGGTTTTGGGAGAGTTTTTAGTTCAACAGATCCCGCGGGTTTGAGCGCCACCGTCACATACCGCGGGTTTGACGATCAGCCACGTTGTAACTGCGCCTGCCGCCACGCCACCAAGAATGAGCCACGTCTTTGTAGAAACACCATCCGACTTACTCACGCTTTCGACCTCGGAATAAGCGATCGACTGCGTCGTGCCGCCCTTCGAATCACTGAGAGTGAAAGTTACCGGCTCCACGGACACGATGTAGCCCTTAACCTTGGTGCGATCGCGAAACTTGACCTGGACTTGCGAGTCTTTGCTCGCTGAAAGTGTCTGGACTTTGGCTCGGATCTTCTCAGTTTCAGCAGTAGATTGTGCTGATGCAGTCGCGGGCAAACCAAAACTCAACACGGTGATGATTACGGAAAGCGTTATCGCTAAATACTTCTTAGTCACAAAGAATTCTCCCTATTTATTCGAGCTACCGGGCCTTTTTGGCAAGTGTTGTTCCAAACAGGTTTCTGTCAACTGAATGAGAAAAGTGCTCAAAAAGAATCGATTTCGAGACGGATGTAGTTGTAGAAGAGGTGGGCTAACGCCGGAATTTTCTGACAAGTGTTATCTGAAACTATGTGAGAAGTCGCCTTTGTACTGTCTGACTGCAATTTAAGCAAAGGAAGGGGAACATGCCTGCAAACAATTCTGAATTCACTCAATCACAATCCACACTTCGTGATCTGGAGCTCCACCAGAAGTCTATGGAATTGCGCAGGTATTCAATGGCGTTGTTAAGCGAATCTCGCGATCTCTGTAACGTTTCTCGAGAGCTTAGAGCAATTAACCAATCACTCGCCGTGAAAAATGTAAATCCGAACGCCCGTCGGAAGCTCGAACCGATCCAGGGGTTGGGATTGCGGTTTGCCTCACGTCCCGAAGTAAGCTATTCGATCGATGTACCAATGCGTCACTCAGAGCAGAGTTCGAACGTACAGCACTTGAAAGTTTTGGATGAGCGGAAGCTGCTTTACTAAGTAGGAACGTGCTGATCTCTTGACATTCGCCTCACCTGCCTTCGCCTCCAGACGTGCTGGATGATTAACCACAAGCCCGTGAAAAGCATTAATTGCGCGATCACATAAGCCGCAACATAACACTCCAGGTCCGCCGCTATATGGTTTCCGTTGCTGAACCCATCTCTGGGTGGAGCGTGGAGCTGATTCTCGATGACGAAAAAGAGCACGAGAACACTAACCATGCTCATTAGAAAGCCAATGTGTATGCGCTTCAATTTCATTAACTTCATCCCGAGGATCGCGAGTAACGCAAAGAGGACATCGGCGATAAGGTAGATCCAAAGCGGAGGCGGCCACAGGTTCATGGGACCCGCGATGCGCACGTTTGAAGTCATATCAACAGTGGCGACCCAGAAGAAGAATGTGCCGCACAGTAGAAAGACTGCGCCGACGATCTTCGCCAGTATTCTTAACATTGATCCTATTGGGCTGATCTCCTGGGAAACAGCCGGCGAATGACATGGCCTTTCCACATCCAAAGTCCAGTCAGGACGATTGCAGGAACGGCGACAAACCGGACCACGGGCGCGTAGTTTGGGATTTGATCGAAGGGACTATAGATGTAACCGATGATCGGAATGGCGAAGATGATGTGAATCCAGCGAAGAATCGAACGTCGGGCGGCGCTACTGATCATTTAATCTCCTCCTAATAGAAGACTCTTAATGAAAGCAGACTTCTCGTTCCAATCCTTGAGGGAAGAGATAATACCGCAAATAAAGATCTCGAAGTTCCTAATCCCGCCCACGGCAGTGGGCGGATCGTTCAAGTCCTTTCTACAAAAAACCCGTTAGCCGCGACTGAATCCCGCCCACGTAAGTGGGCGGATTGTTCAGGTCCCCACTATTTATCCTCATCCGACCCACTTGAGTTTGTTGATGAATAGTACGGACTTGAACAATCCGCCCACTACCGTGGGGCGGGATTGAAATCGTTGGTTTGGTGTGGCTGCTATAGAAAGGACTTGAAGAATCCGCCCACTCCCGTGGGCGGGATTTAGGCTACTCGCCTGCGGTCCTATTTCAGCAAAGATTGGTAGGTGTTTCAGGAAATGTCTCGGGTCCCAGGTGTGACCAACTCGTCAGTAACAATCAGTTTCCCAACTCGCAACTGGCCCACGCTCAACTCTTCAATTTCCAGCGAGCGTATACTCGATTTGCGGACGATCAAACGACCGACAACCAGCCGGCCAATTGCCAAAGCACCGATCGCGGCGGCCCCGACGGCCAAAGCGCCAACAGCCAATGACCCAAATGCCTGTGCCCCGATGGCCTGACTCCCGATTGCTTGCGACTTGATAGCTATATTTTGCTTTTCCATTTTCCGCATACTACATCTTAGTCGCTTTCGAGTCCTGGCAGGAACTCAACCTCGATCCTCCATCTGGCGACAAATAGAATCGGCGTGCCGCTTAGAGACGGCACGCCGAACAAAAACCATTGACGAGTCGATCGCCATTAATGAGTTAACGGCAATGTTATTGTCCCGGCTCTGCCACCGCCTTGAAACCTGTGCTGTTGATAACTTCACGGAGCTTGGCTTCGGTCAGCTTCTGGTCATCGTACTTGATGACGGCCTCGCCTTTTTCCGAGCTAACCTGTACGTCTTCTACGCCCTCGGTAGCCTTGAGCGCTTTGGTTACCGACGCGGAGCATTTCGAACACTTCATTCCCTCGACCTTAATGGTCGCGGTCTTGGTGAAAGCTGCTGCAGTAATCACGGCGAGGGTCATCACCATAACACTACTGACAACAAGACTAATGATTCGATTTCGCACTTCTTATCCTCCTTCTACATTCTTCATCAATAGCGGTTTGATCTTCTCGTCGAATTCTTCGCGAAGAAGTATGCCGACGATCACGTCGCTTATTTTGCCGTCGCGATCTATGACGACCGTCAGAGGCAGATTCTCCTCTGAACTAAAACGAGTTTTGATCTGAGGGGAGCCGAGGACGATAGGGTAATTGACTTTAAGACTTCTGGCAAATCTTCGTACCAGAGTTTTACTTTCCGGTTCGTAAGTGATGCCGATAATTTGTAAACCTTGCTTGCGGTACTGACGTTGGTATCTCACCAGATCCGGCATTTCGGCGCGACACGGAGGACACCAGGTGGCCCAAAAGTTGATCACGACCACCTTCCCCTTATAGTCGCTCAACCGCACGAGGCGTCCATTGAGATCCTTGAGTTCAAATTGCGGCGCTTTGCGCTCCTGCCCAAACACACTTCCGGGCGAGAACACAATCATCAGCACAAGAAATACGGTCCCTCGAAAAATCATCCTGCCAAAGATGAGGTGAATTCAGCGAAGAGTCAAACGTCTCGGTTCGATGATGTTTGACGCCATCGCCGCCCACGCCTCAGGGTCGAGCTTCCAGAGATCAAGTTTGTCATTATTGCCGGCGCTGGTGACGACCAGCGTTTTGCCATCGCGGCTGAAAAACATCGAGCCTAACGTGTAATTCCCTCCAATACCGAAGGGATAACTTTCTGGACCGAGCCGGCCCAGGAGCAGTTCTGTCTCGACGTCCCAAAGGCTGATCGGACCATCGCTCTTCGCTGCCAGCAGCCGGCCGTCAGGGCTGAGCGCGACCCGTCCCGCGCTGTGCTTCCGCCCTGGTCCAGAGTCGCGCGACTCGGGAACGAAGAAGTGTTTGCGAGCCGTGCCTCTCAAGTAATCCCACTGGATGATTCTGCCGTTATCGTAAGAGGCTGCGAGTGTGGCGCCATCGTCGGCGAATGATAAAGCGACGGGGCGGCCGATGTAATCGAGTGAACTGAGTTTTCTTGGGCGCCTCTTGTCGGAAATGTCCCACACCACAATCCCCGTGGACTCCAGTTGCGAGATGTCCCAGCGCCGGTTGGCCGAATCTCCAACGGCGAGCGTGCGCCCGTCGGGGCTGACGGCGCGCGGGGCCCCTACCGGGTGTGTGATCTCCATGCGTATTTCATTCGACCGTCCGCCATAAACATCTCGCAGAGCAATGTACTCGCTCGACACATCTGGCCGCAGTTCCAACCCAAACTCGCCCGCGGGAAACTCAGTCCGTCTTTCGCCGGGCAAGAGTGGTTCGTAACGACCACCCACTTCCCTCCACAGCTTGCTCGCAGCGTCACCTTCACGTTCCGACGCTGCATACAACAGCCCGGATGTCCTGCCGAATACGAAAGCTCTCGGGGATTCAACTCCGGCCAACGACTGAAGCAACTGCGACCCGCGTCCCATATCCCACGACGCAAGCAAACCATCGCTGCTTCCTGTCGCGATCGTCCCGTTATCGCCCGTCGTGATCAACGCACTGACGCCTGGCTTGAAAGACCTGACCCATGTTGGCGGGTTCCAAATGTCCCATAGGGTGATCTCGCCGGTGCGCTTTGCCGTCACCAAATAAGTGACTTGCCGGCCATTCATGTTCTGGTTGAAAAGAGCAACGAACGTGCCGGCATCAGGATGAGGTTTGTTTACGAGTTTCGGCCCCTCTTCGCTGAGATCCCACACCGCGACGTCGCCCCCGTTAGCGGCGACTGCGAGATACTTTCCGTCCGGACTGAACGACACGTTGTCAGTGATGTGGTCGACACCGGTCCATTCCTTCGGATGACGCACCCAGGTGGCCGGTTTATCTAACTCATCGATATGCCAGAGGGCGACGCCGCGGTTAAAGCCGATAGCGATCGTCTTCGTTGCTGCATTCGCGGTCAGCCAGCGTGCGACGCCGAATTCGTCCCTCGTTACGTCAGCCGGAACAACAAGTGTTTTGACGACGGGCTGCGGCGAAGCATGGTCCAAGTCAAGCAAGACGATCTTCTGCTCGCGTCTGAAACTATTGGCGTCGCCGACTGTAACGAGAAGTTTGGGTGCAGCGTAGACTGGCGTGATCTGGACCGGGATGTTGGGATCTGTGAAAGAGTTGATAGACATGCGCTCGACGAGCTGGTATTGCTCAAGGTGCGGTACGACCTCCCATGCGATCAACTTCCCTGCGAGGTAATCCGCCGCGCAGAGCGAACCATCCGGCGCGCAAGCTACACGTACTTGATAATTCTTTTTGTCAGGAGGTTTGACTGTCTCGACTACACGCTTGCGCGCCGCGTCCCAGAAAAGAATTAGGCCAGTGTCGTCGGACGAAACCAGCACTGCGCCGTTGTGACAAGAAGCCAGACTCGCGACCGGGTTCGGGTTTTCGCGCGCCACAGCGACGAGGTTGGGATACTGTTCAAGACTTGTAAGTAAGCTGCCGCGTGCCTCGACTGTCGGATAGATGCGAAAGGCCTTGAGGCTTTCCGTGAGTGCGTGGTCGGGCTGAGCCGAGCCAAAACGCATCGCGGATGTTGCTTTGGCGCGCGAGGAGCCGATGGTTTGCTGCAAACGTGCGTTAGCCGTCGCCTTCGCTTCGAGTTCGCGAGCGGCTTGCTCACGCTTGACCGCTTCGCCGGCGCGGCCTTCGGCGACGCGGGCCTTGTTGGCCTGTTCTTCAGCCAGCACTTTCTGCGCAGCGGCTTCGGCGCCTGCAAGGTCGGCGGCTTTCTTTGCATCCTGGGCTGCTTTGCGCTGGGTCTCCGCCTCACCTCGCGCTTTGTCTGCCGCCGCGCTGGCTTCGTTCGCGAAGACGATTTGCTGCCTGGCATAGATAGCGGCGCCGACTCCTGCAAGTAGAAGTAGAGCAAACACGATCGCCATGCTGATTGCCGCCCGGCGCAGTCGCTGGTTGCGGCGCGTATAGTTGAACTGCTTCTCGATGCGACTAACGACGGATGGTGATGGCTCACCGTCGTCGAGCGCGGTCGGATTCTTCTCTGGTTCGGGAGCGATGCCCTCAACGAGCGGGTACCAATCAGCCCGGTAGATTGAGCCGTCGAAATCTATGGGGACGATGGAAGACTTTCGGCCTGTATCGAGGAAGTTTTTGACTTCGTCCGTGATGGTCTGTCGAGTTGCGGCACGGTCGGTACCGACCACGACGAGCATTGCGCACGACTTGAGCTTGCGCAGCAGCATGTCAGGAAGATCTTTGTTTGGATCAGTGCCGAGCTTGTCGATGAAGCAGGAGAAGCCCTTCTTCGTCAGCTCGTCGGCAAGGCCGGCGGCATAAGTGCTGGCGTCGAGGCGGGTGTATGAAATAAAAATATCGTCGGCGGCCAAAGACCTGAATGGCATGTTAGTCTCCTCTGCCCTGCTGGGTTCAGGGGCAAGGTGTAGTAGTGCTGGTCATCCTTACTTCAATGTCTGACTGTGTCAATTTATTTCTGGAATGTATAGTTGGAATCGTGGAGGAACATTATGGCCCGGGTGATATGGTTCATGGAATCGTTGTTACTGATGGAGGCAGAGGCCAAATCTTTGATCAGCGGAAATCGCTCATATGAACTATCGTTGAAGGAAGAACTGTTAAAGATACTTGAAGAGATCGAGTTGTTATACGGTCCGAGAGATCGTTCATATGAAATGCTCGAGCCTCGCATCACTGAGTGCTTTTACGGGTATCCCAGAGTTTACCCTTTCCGGAAGGTGAGAATATGTCTTACGCGCCAGGCGAAGACATCAAGATCTCTCGCAGCCTACGAACTGTCTCATGAAGCAGTGCATGCGCTGACCCCGTCGTCGATTCGTGTAGTGCGCGGCACGCTCCTGGAAGAGGGCCTCGCGACATACTTCTCCTTTAAATACATGAAACGCGTTTATGGTATTCAGTACAAAACTACTGGTTATCGTTTATATGATGATGCTTACCAGGCCGTATGTACTCTCCTGGCTAAGAACGAATTCGTGATTAAGGAGTTGAGGACTCATGAACCTGTAATCTCAAAAATTGATGAGAAGCTGCTGGTTGAGGTGGGTGGTGCTGAGCCGGAGCTTGCGAAGTTTTTATGTCAGGACTTCTGGAATAATTGGGAGCCGCCATTGTCGTCGAAAGAACGTGCTACGCAACACGCTCAATTTTTCGCCAGGGGAGTGCAGTCTTTGTTTCGTGAACGTTCGGTTGCGAGGTAATGTAAAAGTATGAACAAGAAGAAAGACTTATCGCCGGCGCAACGTAAAGAACTACTGAGCGCTTTGCAAACGCGTTTTGAGAAAAACATGAATCGCCATAAGGGTCTTGATTGGGCCAAGGTGCAAGCGAGGCTGGAAGCTGACCCTAAAAAACTGTGGTCATTGAATGAAATGGAAAGTACCGGCGGTGAACCGGATGTTGTTGGTTACGACAAAAAGTCGGGCGAATACGTTTTTTACGATTGTTCAGCGGAAAGTCCGAAAGGCCGCAGAAGTGTTTGTTACGACCATGAAGCGCTTGAGGCGAGAAAAGAAAATAAACCGAAGAATAGCGCTGTCAATATGGCGACTGACATGGGCATCGAACTTTTGACGGAGGAACAATATCGCGAGTTGCAGAAGCTCGGCAATTTTGATTTGAAAACATCGAGCTGGGTGCAGACACCTTCTAATATTAGAGAGCTCGGTGGCGCTCTGTTTTGTGATCGCCGCTATAACCAGGTCTTCCTCTATCACAACGGCGCCGATTCTTACTACGCCGCCCGCGCGTTCCGTGGGATGTTAAGAGTTTAGAATCCTAGCTCTTGTAAGTGATCAAAATCCCGCCCACGGCAGTGGGCGGATCGTTCAGGTCCTTTCTACAACCCACTCCTAAAGCGACATTCGAATCCCGCCCACGGTAGTGGGCGGATCGTTCAGGTCCTTTCTACAAACCCACTCCTAAAAGCGACATTCGAATCCCGCCCACGGTAGTGGGCGGATCGTTCAGGTCCTTACTATTTATTAGTTATTGATAAATAGTTCGGGCTTGAAATATCCGCCAACTTCCGTTGGCGGGATTCAAATCTCCAATACCAGTCCTTATATAGAAAGGACTTGAATAATCCGCCC
>DATEIS010000296.1:0-4031 GCA_035278765.1 Pyrinomonadaceae bacterium
CCCAACGACGGCTGGTCTTTGGTCGAAATCTTGAATATCGGCGATTCCGGCGCTACCAGGAATGTCTGGATCGAGGCGGCGGCGCGCAGTTTGTCGATATATGCGCGTTCGGCAAGACGCAGCTCCATCTGTTGCAGATAACTGATGATCGCGTCTTTTGTTTGCGCAAACTCGCCGCTCACGCGCTCTTTGTTCTGCTCGAAAAACACGCGCGCTTGTTCTTCCGTTACCGGCTTGGGTTTGATTTCCGTCTCCAACAGCGCGTTCGTTGTGATCTTTCGTCTTTGCGCTTCCTGCACGAGAAGCGTGTCGTTGATATTGAGGTCAACTTCGTTTTTGCGCAGGCCGTAGACCTGTTCCTGCACGTCAAAGATGAGCGCTTGAAGCGAATCCTCGACGTCGCCGGCGGTGATTGTTTCGCCGTTGAGCGTAGCGAGGACCTGGGCGCGTTCTGACTCATTGCGCGGCGGCGTTGCGTTTGGAACTTTCACGATCGTGTTGCTTGCGGCGCGTAGTCCATCTGCGAAAGTCTTTGCCTGGGTGCGCTGCCGATCCTCTGTGAGATAACCCACGATGTCGTCTTTAACTGCTTCGAACTCACCGTTGATGCGCGACTTGTTTTGATCGTAGAAAGCGCGCGTTTCTGCGGGTGTGGGCGGTTTTACTTTGGAGACGACCTCGGTTTCGAGCAGCTTTGTGGTGCTGACGCCGCGTTTCTTTGCTTCGATCGCCAGGAGTTTTGAGTTGATCAGAAGGTCGAGCTCGCGCTTCCGCGCCTCGATGACCTGGCGTTGGAGGTTGCGAACTGAATCGCCAGTGGCCTTTTCGATGTCGCGTGTGCTGATCGAAACGCCGTTTACGATTGCGAGTGTGGCCGGTAACGCCTGCGACTCACATGCACAGTCGTCAGCGACAGGCGGAGTTTGTGATTGCGCCAGCGCCGGCAACGAAAACAGGGTCATTATGATTGCAGCTAAAACTCTCTTCATGATCATTCTCCTTAGGGATTGAGGTCACGGTTGGACCAGCCTGTAGCAATCATCGTGCTAGAGCGATTTGCGTTGTTGCAGTCAGCCTAACAGCGCCACAGTGCGGAAAAGCGCGCACTGGTTGTGAAGGTTTCCGCTCTTTCGCAGACGTTAACCGTCCTTAAATAGTGACACAGCTTCTGTGTACGGCGATTGCAGGAAGGCTTGCGCTGTACGGACTATGACTCCTTCACGAACCTCAAACCCCGACACTGAAACGTTCGGCATGGTTGGCCGCGACGCCAAGCTGCGACAGATAATCGAAATCATTAAAACCGTCGGACCATCCGATGCGGCCGTGTTAATCGAGGGTGAGAGCGGCGCCGGGAAGCAGTTGATCGCCGATGCTATTCACGCACAGAGTCACCGTTGTTCCGGACCATTGATCCGCGTCAACTGCGCCGCCATTCCACGCGACTCGTTCGAAGCGGAGCTGTTCGCATCGATCGAAGCAGCTAACGGTGGAACGCTTTTGATCGACGAGATCGCGGAAATACCGTCCCACGTGCAGTCGAAGCTTTTCCGCGTCTTGCAGGAACAAAAGCCCTGCCGCCTCATCGCCAGCACAAGTCGAAACACAACTAAGTTGTTGGAAGACGGTCGCTTAAAAAAAGATCTTTACTTCTGTATCAGCACGATAAAGATCAGCGTGCCTCCGCTGCGTGAGCGTCTCGACGACGTCCCGCTAATCGTCCGGTACTTTCTCGATCGCTTCAACAAACAATACAAGAAAAGAATTCGAGGCGTCTCGCAGGAAACCATGTTCTGTCTCTTGCGTTACGATTGGCCGGGAAACATTCGCGAGCTGGAAAGCGTGATTGAGCGCGCCGTTCTGTTTTGTTCAGGTAAGAAACTCGTACCCGAGTGCCTGCCAAGTGAGTTGCAACGCAAAGACTTGCGCAACATCGCTTTTGTAATTCCACCGCTCGTCTCGATCGAGGAGATAGAGCGCGAGGCAATCGTGCAAACGCTTGCGCGCACTTCCGGCAACGTCAAACTCAGCGCCAGGATTCTTCAATACCCGCGTCCCACCTTCTATCGCAAACTAAAGAAATTTGGAATCCGAGTCGAACGAGTTCATTAGCCACAGATTACACGGATAATCTGTGGCCCAAACAAGACTGCGTGAAAACTCGCAACGGCCGCCCAAATTTCCTCACCTCCATCACCGCACAATTCGCAACTGTGATTCATCGTAAATCACACCACATTTCGATGGTCTCACGCTGAGACACAATCCGGAAAAAAGTTGGTCCACCGTTCTGGGCATGGCTCTTGCAGCCGCTGGATCAAACTCAAACGAGTCTATCCCGCTCGAGAGTAAGCCCAGGAACAAGCGGTCAATCGTACGGTGCGAAGACCTTCCCACGCATCGCATTTCAAAGTTGGGCTCTATGTGTGTTCTGGACCAAACGGTCACTCGCTCGCTGGTTCTACCATAGCCCATCCGGAGGACGAGAAGATGCAAGACGAACATCACTACCATCGCAAGCGGAAGCTACCTTTTCTGCTCACGTTATCATCCCTTGTGCTGCTACTCATGGGCGTCACGGCCCAGGCACAAACTCAACAAATTATCGACCCGGTGATCGATCCCATAGCGATTGACATACTGCCGGCTCCTTCACCGACACCTGCGTGTGCGCGCACGATCAAAGCTGACGTAGTCGCCCTGGATCAGGCGATCATGTACAACCGCCTCGGAACTGTTAATCCCGGCGGGATGATCTATGCGCTCAAAAGAGACGTCGTCGCGATCGATCCTTTAAAGGGCATCGTCGCCGGCAACGTGCGGTTGCGGTCTGACAAACGACCGCGGCCAATCGTGCTCCGCATGAATAGCGGCGACTGTCTGAAGATCACCTTTACTAATTTGCTCTCACCGACCGCGCTCAGTGATCAGCCCGCGACTCGTTCTGCCGGCATTCACGTCAATGGCATGGAACTGGTTGGGAGTATCGCCTCCGATGGATCAAACGTCGGTGTCAATACACCGAGTTTGGTGCCTCCCGGCGGCTCAACCGTCTACACGCTGTACGGCACCCGTGAAGGGAACAACCTCATGTACAGCAGCGCCGCCACAACCAGCGGCGAAGGTGACGGTGGTACGTTGTCAGAAGGATTGTTTGGCAGCGTCAACGTCGAACCGAAAGGCGCTGAATGGTATCGCTCGCAGGTTACTGCGGCGGACATGAACGCAGCAAAAACCGGGACCACGGCCGGCGGTCAGCCACTGTTGGACTATAACAAGTTCAGCATGCTCGACATCAACAACAACATCGTGGCGACGGACTTGAATGCGATCATCACCGGCCCAAACAAGGGACGCTTCCCGGCCGGCACCTTCCGTCCGAATGCGACTGAACCCGACCGCGATAGACCGTTCCGTGAGTTCACCGTGATCTATCATGATGAAATTCAGGACATCCAGGCGTTTCCACAGTTTCGCGATCCGATTCTAAAGCACACGCTTCACAGTGTTGAAGACAAGTTTGCGATCAACTACGGTGTCGCCGGCGTAGGCGCTGAGATCCTCGCGAATCGTCTCGGCGTTGGACCAATGTTCAATTGCACTGAGTGCAAATTTGAAGAGTTCTTCCTCTCTTCATGGGCTATTGGCGACCCCGCGCAGATCGTGGACGTTCCCGCGAACACGACTGACGCCCTCGGCAAACTGATCACCGGACGCAAGGCCACCAAGGTCTTGTATCCCGACGATCCCTCGAATGTGCATCACAGCTACATCGGCGACCCCGTGAAGATGAGAGTCGTACACGCGGGACCGAAAGAGCATCACATTCATCACTTGCACGCTCACCAGTGGTTACAAACACCTGACGACGACAACTCGACTTACCTCGATAGTCAAGCGGTTGGACCAGGCTTCGCGTTTACGACTGAAATCGTTCACGGCGGCACTGGCAACCGAAATCAGGTAGTTGGCGATTCGATTTTCCACTGCCACTTCTATCCACACTTCGCAGAAGGAATGTGGGAACTGTG
>DATEIS010000297.1:0-4570 GCA_035278765.1 Pyrinomonadaceae bacterium
CACTTCGCACACGTGATGCCGACTTCAGATGAATTCGCCGATAGTTCGTCATTAAAGCTTGATGAGCAGCGCGCAGTTGAGCAGGAGATCGCGATTCTCGCGCGTATCTTCAAGATGAATATCGGCATTGATGTTGGTTACTACAACATTGACGAAACGCGTCCACCGTGTGCTCCGCTGGCTGGTGTGAGCATGAACATTGATTTCCGAGGGCGGCTGTCGCTCTGCTGCAATCTGTCGGGCTTTCGCGGCGCGGCTGAAGAAAGCGACGTGGTTGCTGATTTGAATGTGGAATCGTTTGCTTCGGCTTACGAGAAGTTCAAAGCTCTCGCCGCAGACCAATTACGAAAGAGAAACGAGGCACTCGCAGCTCTCAACACGCCTGACATCTACACCGGCTCGCCTTGCTTGTTTTGTTTACAAAGCTTCGGAAAAATCCCCTGGCATTTACGCGGATGAACGCGGATTTAAAAGGTATGTTACCGGTTGATGCGGTTGTGGTGGATGGCCGGCCGGGGTTGCAATGGATGGATATGTCCGGCGTCACCCTGGCTGAGCCGTTCTTTCAGCAAACAGTCGAACGCGCGAGCGGTAATCGTCGTGAACTGTTCACAGAATTCGATGCACTGCTGCAACTCGAAAAGCAGCTCGACAGCGTTCAGCCCACAGGATTCATCTTTCACTCCTCACGTTGTGGGTCAACACTCGTGGCCAATGCGTGCCGTGCTATCAGCAACTCCATCGTTCTTTCGGAAGCAAATGCGATCGACAAACTCATCGCGAGATTGATTACCGATCCAGGTGATGTAAAAGCGACACTCTACTCAGTTTTTCTGCGCGGCGTGGTCCATGCGCTGGCTCAACGTCGCACCGGCAACGAAGAACACCTCTTCATCAAGTTCGCCTGTTGCAGTTTCGCGCAAATCGAACAAATCAGACGGATCTGGCCCAACGTGCCGTGGCTGTTTCTTTACAGAGATCCGGTGGAAACAATCGTCTCGAATCTCAAAGACGTTCCACCTTGGCTGCTCGATAACGATCGGCGCGTGCTGGCTTCAATTGTCGGCACAACTCCGGATGAAGTTGCGGAAATGACTCTTGAAGAATTGTGTGCGCGAACGATCGGCAGCCTGTTTTCCACAGCCCACCGTCTTGCGAACAACAACAGCATGTTGCTTAATTACAAACAACTTTCGCTACCGGTAATATCCAGTGTGTTGAGGTTTTTCCAGGTCAGTCCCTCGACAAGGGAACTGGAAACAATCGAGCAAGGGAGTCGGACGTATTCAAAAGAAGCCTCGGGTTCGCGTGTGTTCGTGGCTGACACACATGCGAAACAACAGCTTGCTTCCGATGCAGTGCGCGATGCCGCAGCAAAGTGGGCGAATGAACCTTATCAACTTCTCGAACAGAAACGTTTAGAGCTAACTGGTGAATCATCATGAATACAACTACCCTTAGCCCGGGCAAACACGTCGTCGCGACAGATTTCGACGGCGGCGAAGGAATACTCGTAGATCTCAACACTAAAAAATATTATCAACTGAATGAGACCGCGATGATCGTTTGGAAGGGCCTCGAAAAAGGCAAGACAATGGGCGAGATCGCGGCCGACATCACTTCGAGCTATGAAGTTCACCTGGACAAAGCTCGCGTCAGCGTGGAACGAATCGTTGATAACTTCCAAACTTACAAGCTTCTTACCGCAAAGTGAGCGACGTCTCTTCGTTAAGTACGCGATTCTGACGATCGCGCTATTCGTGCCCCTGCTCTGGGCCTTTCGCTATGTTCGCAATCTATACCCGATAGCCGCCTGGAACGTGATGATGGCGGGCGGCGATCTGGAACGTGGTCGGAGCTATTGCATGCTGCGCGGCGAGACCATCTCGGGAGAGACTGTCGATATCGCTCCGATCACGCTTACCGACGCGCTGTACAGCCGCACATGGACCATGGTCAACGCGACCATCGACAATCAAAGTTTCAAACTCAAATCGATTCATCCGGCAAACGAAGAGATGCTGCGTCGATATGGTGGACTCGAGAATCTCCCGCCGGGCGAGCGGATACCAGACCTGCTCAAGGTTTGGGGCGAGCTTTACAACATGCGACAACCGGAGTCGTCGCCAAACCGGCTCAAGGCGATACGGCTCGACATGTATCGCTGGGAAAGTGGTCGCTATTCCGACTACGACAAATTCATAACATCGTGGCGCCAGGAATTATAGATAAGGTTGTTCCTCGTGGCCCTTTTGCGCTTGGTGTCAGCCGTTCGATCGTGCACGGCACGTTCCTGATCTCGACGCTCTTTACTTCTTTTTCCGCCCTCGGTTCGTTACCACCAACCATTCTTCGTCCCACCGGCGTGATGAAACTCCTGCCATGGAGCTTCTACGATCAACTACAAACTCCGGCGGGAATACTGACCTTAAAAACCGTGATGGTGTTGTCGCTCGTCTTGAGCACCATCGGCTTCGCCACGGTTATCTCAACTAAGACTTCACTTTTGCTCGTGCTTTTTTATCAGGGACTACTGCGTAGTTTCGGACACTTCAATCACGACGAGATGATCGCCGTTTACTTCATGGTAGTGCTGGCGTTTACACCTTGCGGTGATGCGTTTTCAATCGATAGCAGGATGAGAAACACGACAATGCTAAGGCCGGCCTTTGCGTATGCGTATCCCATTCTGTTGATGCAATTGTTGCTGGCGTGGACTTACTTCAGCTCAGCATTGATCAAACTTCGCGTCGCGGGCTTGAAGTATCTGAGCCCGGACAATCTGCCGGCGCTTGCAATTTTTCATTCGCTCGACAACCTGCACGACACGAGTTTCAAGATTGCTTTCATGCTGCCGCAGGTCAAACAGTACCTGCCGTTTGCCGTCGGCTTTGTGCTCATTTGGGAGTTGCTATTTCCACTCGCAATCTTTTGGCAGCGTATTCGCTGGTGGATCCTTGGGATCGGAATCGTGTTCCATTTTGCCACGCTGTTCGTCATGAACATCTTCTTTCCACATCAACTCGCGATGTATTTATTGTTTATAAACTGGAAGCGCAAAAACTCCACCGAGTGACAAAAATTGGCACTCATAGTCGCAGTTGAATTTCGTTGACTGGCTTCAAAAAAGCGTGGTACGGTTTCCCGCCACACTGAACATCGTGGGCCCACCTTTAAAGGAGATTAAGGCATGTCTAAGTTATTTCGGCGTTCGTTTGTGTTCGCTGGTCTGACGGTTATGGTGCTTGGTCTATATCAGGTCGCGGCGGCACAACTAATAATTTCTGAATTTCGTGTTCGTGGTCCAAATGGCGCGAACGACGAGTTTATTGAAATTTACAACAACAGTGGAGCCGACCATACCGTCGCCGGCGGCGGTACCGGTTATGGAGTTGCGGCTTCGAACGGCGTAGCGCGCTGCGTTATTCCGAATGGGACGGTTATTCCGAACAGGGGTCATTATCTTTGCGTCAACAGTGTCGGCTATAGCCTCGCTTCTTATCCGGCTGGTAATGGAACCACCGCGACAGGCGATGCCACCTACACTACGGACATTCCGGACAACGCTGGTATCGCGATCTTCAATACCAGTGTTGCGGCAAACTTTGTATTGGCAAACCGTATGGATGCGGTTGGTTCGACTTCTGAAGCCAACACCCTTTACAAAGAAGGAACGGGTTATCCCGCGCTGACTCCGTTCTCGATTGACTATTCGTTCTATCGCGACGACTGCGGTAAATCGGGATCCATCACGACTTTTGGCGTCTGCCCGATCAGCACACCGAAAGACACCAACAACAACGCCGCCGACTTCATCTTCGTTGACACGAACGGTACCTCGGCCGGCGCCGGTCAGCGCCTGGGCGCTCCCGGACCAGAGAATCTCAGCTCACCGATTCAACGTAACGCGTCGTTCGCTGTGGATTTCCTCGATATCTGTGTGGCAGCCGCTTCGCCGCCGAATCGAGTTCGCGACTTCACTTCGGATCCAGCAAACAATTCAACGTTCGGCACCCTGGATATTCGTAGAACGGTTACCAACAACACCGGTGGAAACGTGACCCGTTTGCGCTGGCGCGTGATCGATCTCACGACCTTCCCGGCGCCGAGTGGCATTGCCGACTTGCGACCACGAACTTCTACGGCAGTGGTGGTTACAGTCGACCGTCCGCCTTGCGGCAGCGGTACCAGCAACGTCACCGTTCAGGGAACGACGCTTGAACAACCTCCGTCACAGCCAAACGGTGGTGGATTCAACTCGTCGATGTCGTCCGGCACAGTGACCCTGGCGACTCCGCTTGCGAATGGTGCATCTCTCGACGTGCGATTCCTGCTTGGCATTCAGCAAACAGGAAGCTTTAAGTTCTTTCTAAACGTCGAAGCGTTGCCATAACCAATCAAGTACAAACTTGGTTAAGGGAGAGGTGACAATCACCTCTCCCTTTTTTATGAACCTCGGAACGTACTGTAGGGGCGGCCCTCCGTGGCCGCCCGTGGTTTTGGCAAGTATTCAAGGAACCACAAGTTCGGATTTGGCGAACTCGATCAAAGCCACGGGCGGCCACGGAGG
>DATEIS010000298.1:0-5249 GCA_035278765.1 Pyrinomonadaceae bacterium
GACCGACGTGGACCAGTCAAAAATTCCCGCACTAGCGGTAGTGCCATGCTGAACAAACGCAAACATCAAATAGACAGCCAGGAGAGAACTAGCAAAAGCTTTCTTTGACATTTCGAGTCACCTTCCTGCTTCGGTCATTTACTGAATAGATCGATTAAGTTGAGTGCGGATGGAGCCAAAATCGTCACGACAATTACCGGAAATAAGAACGCCGTTAACGGAATAAGTAATTTCAGCGCGGCCTTTGCTGACGCCTGCTCGGCTCTCTGCCGGCGCTTCGTGCGGAGCGCATCAGCAAAAACTCTAACGGCCTTCGCGATCGAGGAACCAAACCGATCGGCCTGGATCAGCAACGCGACAAAACTTCGGATGTCATCGACGCCCGTGCGTTCGGTCAGATTTCGAAGAGCTTCTTCGCGGCTTCGACCTACACGAATCTCGAGATTCACCAGCTCCAGCTCTCGGTGCATATCCGGATGCAGGTCCCTCATTTCCTCACCAACACGATTCAGCGCGGCGTTTAGGCCAAGCCCGGCTTCGACCGCGATCACCATCAAATCCAAAGCGTCGGCAAGAGCCCACTGGATTCGTTGTTGACGATTAGCGATCATTCTCTTCAGAACTATGCGAGGAATATAAAACCCAAGCGCTGCCGACACACCTCCCCAAATAAGCGTCGTGTTTAGCGACCACGACATAGTGAAACAAAAGATCACTACGATGGTTGGCAAAGTAGCAAACATCAGCAGTTGAATTGCTCGATATGCGACCGCAGCATCGGGAGATGCGAAGCCGGCGTGTAGCAACTGTTTCTCTAGTTTGGCAGCTTCAACGGCTGAGATGGGCACCATCTTATTGATGGGCTCCGCTGCACGCGTCATCGTGGTCAACGGACTGTTTTCGACGGTCACAAGTGAAGGATCTACAATGTCCAGCCGGGCTTCCACCGTGTTGGTCGAACGAGCGAACAACCAGTAGAGACTCATCACGCCGAGTGTGAGCGAAGCAAATGTTAGAACAATGATGAATAAAAGCATTAGAACCTACTCCTTCTTTGCTCGTGCAGGTAACGTTAGACCTTGATGCTTAGGATTTTCCTAATCAAAAGCATGCCGAACATCTGCCACACAAAAGCGAATGCAAGTACGTAGTGCCCTCTGCTATCGCGTATGAGCACCGCCATGTATTCCGGGTTGAACAGCGTAAGCAGAAATACAAGCGCAAACGGCAAGGCGCAGAGAATCCAACCAGACAGTCGGGAACTCGTAGTCAGGGTGCGGAAATCTTCCATGATCCTGAACCGTTCTCGGATCGTCAGAGAAACCTTCTCCAGGATTTCAGCAAGGTTACCGCCTGTTTCTCGTTGAATATGCATAGCCGTGACGCACAGTCGCAAATCTAACAGTGGTACACGCTCAGCTAATCGATCGAGAGCCAGCTTGGTTGAAAGTCCCAGTTTCTGTTCTTCGAAGGCGACTCGGAATTCGGTTGCTATCGGATCGGGCATTTCCATCGCTACCTGATGAAGAGACTCAGAAAATGCATGGCCAACCGCTAACGAGCGACTCATCAAATCCAGGGTATCCGGAAGTTGCGAATTGAACGCGCGTAAGCGCTTCGAACGCGCTCGCGCGATGTGAAATATTGGTAGTGCAGCCGCTGTCACAGCAAAGACGAGCGCTGCGACTATGTTGAAGATTGTTGCTGCTGCCAGACCAGCCATTATGCCGGCGAGCACGCAAAACAATAGCAACCTGTAAACCGTGATCTGCACGTCAGCTTGCTTGATCATCACCTCCAGGCGACTGACGAAGTTCAGCTTCAAGAGAATGCGATGAATCGTAGCGTTGCCGCCGATTGGGTCTTCCCGGACAATCTTGATCGCGCCCTCGGGGCCATCGACCGTTTCTTGTAACGCCTCACGAACACGGTGCTGCAAACGCTCCTGATCAGCCAGTTGCCTGCGAGATCCGAGCAGGAAGAGCGCATACGTAGTGAATAGGAAGAAAAGAAAGATAATGGTCGACAGTAACATCTGCTTTTACTCCTAGAAGAACGCGGGCAATTGCATGCCGTATTGCTTCAACCTTTCGGCGAATCGCGGCCTGATACCCGTTGAACGGAAGCGACCGATCACTTTGCCCATCTGATCAACACCCGTTCGCTCAAACATGAAGATTTCCTGCATGGTAATCATTTCGCCTTCCATGCCGGTGATCTCGGAGATTGAAGTGATCCGGCGCGTGCCATCCGTCAGTCGGGCGACCTGAATTACCAGGTTGACTGCTGACGCGATCTGTTGGCGCATAGCCCGATCGGAAAGTCTCATTCCCGTCATCTGGATCATCGTTTCGAGACGTGACAGTGAATCGCGAGTCGTATTCGCGTGAATCGTTGTCAACGAACCATCGTGACCCGTGTTCATCGCCTGCAACATGTCGATTGCTTCGCCGGATCTGACTTCGCCCACCACGATGCGATCTGGTCGCATACGCAGCGCATTCTTTAACAAGTCGCGTTGTGTGATTTCGCCTCGACCTTCGATATTGGGAGGCCGAGTTTCTAATCTCACGACGTGCGGTTGTTGCAACTGCAACTCTGCCGAATCCTCGATGGTCACAATTCGTTCGTCTGATGGGATGTAAGCGGATAGGGCGTTTAGCAACGTCGTTTTTCCGGCGCCGGTACCTCCGGAGATGATGATGTTCAGACGAGCTTTCACACACATTTCAAACAAGATGGCAATCTCTCTTGTGAGAGCGCCATTCTCGATGAGCATGTGCATTTTGAGTGGATCCGCGCCGAAACGCCGGATCGAAAGGATTGGCCCATCAATCGCGAGGGGAGGAATGATCGCATTGACACGCGAACCGTCCGTCAATCTTGCGTCCACCATTGGTTGCGCTTCGTCGATTCGCCGGCCGACAGTTGACACGATGCGTTCGATCACGCGTCTGAGGTGCTCGTCGTCTTTAAAGCTGATCGCTGTTTTCTCGAGCTTGCCTCGTCGTTCGACGAAAACATTCGCGTAAGTATTTACGAGGATGTCCGAAATAGTAGGATCGGCGAGCAACGGCTCGAGTGGTCCTAAACCAAACAACTCGTGGTGAACTTCACTTACAAGACGTTCTTTTTCCGCCGACGAAAGCGGCATGCTCTCAGCCTGGAGAAGTCCTTCTGCCAGCCGCGATACTTCAGCTCTAACTCGGTCCGGCGCCAGAGTGTTCAGTTTGGTCAGGTCAAGTCTGGCAATAATTGCCTTGTGCAACCGTGCTTTAATATCCTGAAAGTTCTGGTTGCCATACACTGACTCTTCGAGCGCTGCGGCAGCGCCGTCGCCGATTTGATCTCTGACGAATCTTTCACGTAAAGCCATATATTTTTACCTTGTTCCTTCTCTCTCGACTCTAAACGGTAGTTAGCGAACCATCTCAGGCAGTGTCAGGAGCCGCTGAAAATTCCAGCCCATTCTGCGACTTGGAACGTCCAAAGACGCTGTTGAATAACCCCTTTCGCGGTTGCGGCGACGCATCGTGATTGTTGCCCTTCACGAGAGCGGCGATTCTTTTAATCTCGAGGCTGATCTTCGAGCCGGCATCGCTTTGAACAAGTGGTCTACCAAGATTGATCGAGTCCATGACCTTGCGATAATCATTCGGGACAAATCCAATAAGCTGTTCGCCCAGGTGTGTCTCAACCTTTTGTAAGGGCACGTCATTGTTCTTGCTGAAGCGATTGACGATGACGTGAACTTTTCGCTTTGGATAGTTGAGGCGATCGAACACTTTCAAAGCACGCTTAGTGCTGCGGATGCCGGGGATGTCGAGCGTTAGGACGAGCAGAATGTCGTCTGCCAGATCAAGCGCTGCGACAGTCACCGGATCAAACGTATGCGGCAAATCAATAATGATGTGTTCGTAACGTTGGCCTAGCAGATAAAGAATCTCTGAAAGATCCTGGGGTCCAATGTCCTCCGCCTCATGAGCCTCGAGCGGTGCAGGCAGCAACGCGAGGTCGCTCGAATATTGAGTGATAAGACTGGTCATGAGTGAATCGTCCAGTCTCGCCCGATTGCGAACAAAATCAGTAAGCGAATACTTGATGTCGAGTCCGAGGAACGACGCGACGTCACCGGCTTGCAGATTGAGATCGACTAATAATGTCGAATCAGGCATAGCTGCGGCGAGGTTTGTCGCCAGGAAAGAAACACCCGCACCGCCTTTGCCTGAGAAGGTCGCTATCACATGAGCTTTCTTTTTTGTCGGGCTCTCTACGGTGGCAGAAAACTCCATCATGCGATCCATGACGGTTCGGAATTCGTCCGCCAGGATCGGTAGCTGGAGAAACTCACGTGCTCCTGCTCGTATACTGCCCAGGATCAAAGCGGGCACAGGTTCATTGGAAGTGCTGATGATGGCGGTGTTTGGACTTTTAGCAGTTACCTGTTTGATTAATGCGAAGTCTTTGTCTGAAGTAGCAGTTGTGACGTGAATCAATACTGCCGATGGCCGCAACCGAACTAAGTCGCTCAGCAGTTGTTCAGGAGTTTCACACGCGGAGAGAAGTCGCGCGCGGCCACTTCCAATAAGCGCGTCTTTCAGCTCCCGGGAGATTTCCTGTTCCTTGCTTAGCGTTATGAACGTTAATGGCTGCATGGTTTCCTCTGTATTCCTGGCTAATTCCTATGTATCAGACCACTATGTATAAACGACCTATGGACACGTAACTCCAGGTACGGTACCCGCGCTCTCGCCCACCACGGTCGTTTGGTAGGCGGGCATATTGATATTGAATGCTCCTACAGCGAACGTGTAGGAATAACCCTCGATTTTGACGGAGACGGTGCCCTGGCCTACGCCGTAATCCGAGCTGTAGCACACAGTAATATTCGAAGCCTGGAGATTGTTGACGAGCGTCGCCGAGCCCGCAGTAGTCGTGCCGTAGAGCACCATATTTTTAATGGGGGTAACTGTTGTCGAATTGTTCTGGCAGGATTCAGAACCCGGCTTTGACACCATGGCGGCATAACGCGCACCGCGCCTCGTAGACTCGACGAGGGCGTTGTGGGTAAAGAACAAATGCCCAGCGGAGATAATGGCCATGATGATCATAAGAAAGACCGCGGCCGTAAGCGTAAATTCGACAATGGCCGCGCCGCTTTCAGATTCTTTTTTAGTCCTGCGCTGCTTCATTTTTCGAAAACCCCTGTCTTGGACCATCCACTACTGCATCCAGCGTGTTTCAGTGCC
>DATEIS010000299.1:0-3571 GCA_035278765.1 Pyrinomonadaceae bacterium
GAGGGTGTAAAAAGTTTTGTGTAAATGGTCATTGAGCGACTAACCGGTTAAGGTTAACGCAGGAGAAAAGATGACCATTGACAATGAGCTCATTGACAATCTGCTGAAGGACTACAAAAAGCCCGAAGACATCATCGGCGAGAACGGACTGCTGAAGCAGTTAACGAAGCAGTTGCTGGAGCGGGCCATGGCGGCCGAGTTAACCGAGCATGTCGGCTATGAGAAGCATGACGTAGCGGGACACAAAAGTGGCAACTCACGCAATGGCAAGTCGGCCAAGACGCTCAAGGGCAGCTTTGGCACGCTGCCGCTCGCAGTGCCGCGGGATCGTAACGGGACCTTCGCGCCGCAGATCATCGAGAAGCATCAGACGCGCTTCACGGGCTTCGATGAGAACATCATTTCACTGTACGCACGCGGCTTGTCAACGCGGGAGATCCAACAACATCTGGAAGAGATTTACCACGTGGAAGTCTCGCCGGCGTTGATCTCGAGCGTGACGGAGGAAGTGCTTGACGAAGTCCGAGCGTGGCAGAATCGGCAGCTCGAGGCGGTCTATCCCATCATGTATCTGGACGCGATCCAGTTCAAAGTGCGTGATAGTGGGCACGTCAGAAACAAAGCGGTTTACCTGGCGATTGGCATCACGTTGAGTGGGCTGAAAGAAGTGTTGGGCTTGTGGATCGCGCAGACGGAAGGAGCCAAGTTCTGGCTGCAAGTGGTGACCGAGCTAAAGAATCGGGGTGTCCAGGACATCTTCATCGCCTGCGTGGATGGGCTGAAAGGCTTCCCCGAAGCGATTGAGACCATCTTTCCGCAAACGGAAGTGCAGTTGTGCATTGTGCATCTGGTGCGACATTCCCTGCACTATGTGGGCTCGAGACAGCGTCGAGAAGTGGCGGCCGACCTGAAGACCATCTACGGCGCCGCGACCGAAGCGGAGGCGGAACAAAGACTGGCTGAGTTTAGCCTGAAGTGGGATGGGAAGTTTCCGACCATTGCGAAGTCCTGGCGCAGTAACTGGCTGCGCGTGATTCCGTTTTTCGCACACCCGCCGGAGATTCGGAAGGCGATCTACACGACCAACACGATTGAATCGCTCAATATGTCACTACGCAAAGTGACCAAAACGCGCGGCTCCTTCCCCAACGATGAAGCGGTTTTCAAACTACTCTATCTGGCGCTGCGCAACATCGCGAAAAAGTGGACCAGGTCGGTACCCGACTGGAAAGCCGCGCTCAACCGTTTTGCCATCATCTATGAAAACCGGCTGCCGGTCGAATAGCCCGCTAGCGTGAGGAAATGAAACTGCCAGACAAAAATCCGGGCTGTGGAAACCGTGGAAAAACAAACTGCATTTTTCCACCGTTCCCACAGCCCCTGGTACTAGTAAATTAATCAAGATGAAAGCAGCCGACCTAAACAACCGCCGATCGTTTACACAAAGTATTTGACGCTACCTATTTACACCCTCCAGTGATCGGTACTTGTGCAGAATCTCCGACAGACCACGCTTAAATACGTTTTTCGTACTGACCCGAGTACTCCCATCTCCCATCTTGATATCGATACTGCGCCTTGCAGCGCAAGCAGATGCCGAAGACATATGGCTCAGAGCTTGCGCTGTCCCTAACTAAACCACCACTGAGGCTCCTCTTCCCGCATCTCGGACAATGCTTGCGACCGGCATACTCCAGGATTAAATGGAGCGGCACGCCCACTACGTAACCGAAGATAGTCGCGGGAACACCGATAACCACCTTTAGCCCCCAGACAAGTATCCTCATAGGAGTCGTTTTGGGCCATTGATTAGTCATGAAAAAGCACCACCGCAAGAGTGAAGACTTTTACTTCATCGCTTCCCTTGACGCACCATAGTCACAACACTAGAAATAGAGATTTCGAAGGGTTTCTCGTGAGTATTCGTAAAACTGTGACTGTTTGCAGCATTGACCAATTTCCCAGAATTCTGAACAGTTTGGTTATCCGCGACGCGACGATATGCGTGGTATCAAGCTTCTCAACGTCAAAGAATTCGAAAAGACAACAAAACAGATACCAGCGGATGCGACGATGCAGCCAAAGGCGCGCAGGGACAGCCCATTTATTAGCAAACCATCTCCCCAGGCGATACAAGCCAAGCCGCAAGCTACAAGGTAAGCTCCGGTGATCTTGAGCTGGAGAGGACTGGCCATTTTGTCTTCATTACTCAGTTTGTCACTCCGCTGAACGGTTTCTGGAACCTGGCCCGGACGCTTCGCGCTTTGATAGCCAAAGCACCCGAGAACGATTAGACCAATTCCAAAAAGAGGCACGAGAGCTTTGAATGAGAAGAGTCCATCCAGGTACACATACATCATTCCGAGGATCGTACAAATAATTCCTATCTGAATGGCTTTGACCCAACCAACTCGGCTGGGCCCTCGCTCGATTACATCAGCTCGTGTTGGTGCCGACCCAATTCGTGAAGACTTCTGAGCCAATAAATGTCCACAGCGTTTACACGATTGGGCCGAAGCGAAATTTACTAGACCACAATCCGGACATTTGATTGATGACATCAGAAAACTCCCATTGGAACAACGTGCTTTAGAAATGGACTTGAGGTTACTAAGGCTAAGAGCGGAAATGTCGGCGTGGACCAAGGCAGCAACTGACTCGCGCCAGTTGCTGGATTTTTAAGATACGGAATCGTGCGCTCAGATTCAACAATTTTCTACTTCCGGTCCCCTTCTCGCACAGAGGTCCGAGCATGAGGATAAGAAAGCAATTGTTGTAGCAAATATGGTTGAGAGTGGTGCCGAGGGCGGGAGTCGAACCCGCACGTCCTTACGGACAACGGATTTTAAGTCTTTTACAGTAACATTCAATGTGTTTGGGCTAACTGTAAAAGCCTTGTTAGAGCACAAGAGACAGCAGGGAATTGAGCGATTGCGCCTCGGTTCCGAGTGGCAGGATCATGGCTTAGTGTTTTCCTACCAGCATCGGGACGCCTTACACGCTTTCATCATTAACAAACAAGTGGTTTAAGCCTGCGATGGTCAACGCCGAACTAACGGGATTCAACTTATACAGCTTACGACACTCACGCCACGCTGTTACTGGCGAATGGCGAGAATGCCAAAGTTGCGAGTGAACGACTCGGACACTCAACTGTAGTGCTCACACTAGACACTTACTCTCACGTCTTGCCGGATATGCAACAACAGGCGGCGGAGCGGATCTAAAACTTACTCTTTAAATCTAGGTAAGATGCGTTTGGTTCACGCATAGAGCATATCGTTCCAGTAATACTGGCCTTTTGCAAACCGTCTCTCACTAATATTCAATTCAGATTGTTTCAGGTCGAACGACAATCTTAAGTGACGTTCGGCTGTTGCTGAGTAGAGCGTCTGACTAACCGATATACCATCTGCAAATAGATTATTATCCCGAATTAGCGCAAGTGCGCCCGGAAATTTGAATGAAGGATCGCATCCGCTCTCAAACAAACCGGAGCTACGAATCGAAATGAATGATCCAGGCGCGTTAATATTCTTGGCACCTCGATCGTAGAAAGCTACATCACCTT
>DATEIS010000300.1:0-3556 GCA_035278765.1 Pyrinomonadaceae bacterium
GTGAACTGCGCGAGCTTCTCGTCGGCCTGAACGTCGTGGCCAACTTCCAGCGCCGCGAGACCGATGTAAAACGTTCGAACCAGCTGGTTGTATTGCGGCGAAGATTTTGTTGGGAAAGTGCTACTTGGACGGCAGCCGCTAAACAGAACTAGTAGCAGCAAGGGGATTGCAAGCAGGATTCTGGGTGTCATGGTTAGCAGGTTTTTCCCGCAAAGACGCAAAGGCGCAAAGAAGAATCTCGGCTCACAAAAACATCTTTGCGCCTTTGCGCCTTTGCGGGAAACTCCGCACAATGTAGCACAATGAGACTTTCGAAAACTTGCCTTCTGCTGTTGGCGCTAACAGTTTTAATGCCGCCAGCCGCTCATCTTCAAAACCAGCAATCAAAAGCGACGGCGCGCGAAGACGCATATCGCGCTAATAACATCGGCGTCGCGCTGCTCGAGCAGTTCAAACACAAGGAAGCCGCAGACGCATTCCGTCGCGCGTTGCAACTCGAACCGAATCTCGTTCTGGCTCGCATAAATCTCGGCATTGCACTCTTCAACATGCCGGATCTGCCTGCGGCAACAAAGGAATTGCAAGCCGCGGTTGCTGCTGCACCAACAGCCCCGCAGCCGCACTACGTCCTCGGTCTCGCAGCCAAAACGCAAAACCGCACGGAAGAAGCAATCGCCGAGTTTCAAAAAGTATTACAGATCGATCCAAACGACGTTGGCGCGAATGTAAACCTGGGCCAACTCTACGCGCAACAGCGAAAGTATACAGAAGCGATAGCCGTACTGCGGAAGGCCATCGCCGCGGAGCCCTACAACGCTACCGGCCTTTATAACCTTGGAACCTCGTTGCTGCGCGCGGGTCAAAGAGAAGAAGGGACGAAGGTCATCGCACAGTTTCAGGAGCTGCGCAACCGAGGCACTGGCACCACATTAGGCGCGAACTATCTTGAACAAGGGCGTTATGCAGAAGCACTCGCGTCGACCGGCGCCGAACCTGAGCTCGTTGACAAGGCTGTTCCGGAAGTCGTCTTCCAGGATGCGACCGTCGAACTGCTACCGTCCGGTGACCTGGCCGTTCCTACGGCTCCTACCACCGAAGATATTCCAACCGGCGCCGCACTACTCTTTGACTACGATCTCGATGGAGATCTTGACTTGCTCGAAGTTGCAGGCGGTCGACAACGTCTCCTGCGTAATGATAAAGGCAAGTTCACTGACCTTAAGACACAAGCGGGTGCACTTGCGAAACCGGGAACAGCTCGCGCAACAGCAGCAATCGCGGGTGATTACGACAACGACACGAAGCCCGATCTTTTCATTCTTCGCCAGGGCACCGGCACGCTCTATCACAACGACGGCAATGGAAGTTTTTCTGACGTAACAACCGCCGCTAAAATTCCCGCGTCCCCAAACCGTGCGATGACCGCGGCTTTTGTCGACTTCGATCACGACGGCGATCTCGATCTGCTACTCGCTGGTGAGGGAAATCTCCTGTTGCGAAATAACGGCGACGGCACGTTCAGCGATCAAACTGCGGCGGCGAAACTTGTCGATAAAGGACCAGCATACGCAATTGTTCCCACGGACTTCGACAACCGACGCGACATCGATCTCCTCATTGCCTCGCCTGACAAAATCTCCCTCTGGCGCAACATGCGTGATGGCACGTTCCGCGACGTCGCAACGGAAGTGGGACTCGCCGCAAGCGATCGCAAAGGCGCAACGGCAGTCGCAGCCGCTGACGTAAACAAAGACGGTTTCACCGATTTTTACTTCGATTCCCTAACCGACGCGAGCGGTTATCTCGCGCTCAGCGACGGGAAAGAACGTTTTCAGGTCACAAAAACCGCAGGAGCCGACCAGGCGTCACAATTTGTGGACTACGACAACGACGGGCTGCTCGATCTTGTCACGCTAGCGCCTGGGCAACTCAGGATACTTCGTAACACTGGCGACTCCTGGGTTGACGTGTCTTCAAAAGCGACAAAAGAAATCAATGCGAGTGCCGCGTTTTTGCTGGCCACAGGCGATATCGACGGCGATGGTGACACCGACATCATCTTCGGAACGCCCGGCTTATTGAGGGTCGCGCGCAACGCCGGCGGTAACACGAATCGTTCATTGCATGTCGCCCTGGAAGGTAAGGTCAGTAATCGCAGCGGCGTTGGATCAAAAATCGAGATCAGGGCCGGAAGTCTCGCGCAGAAACTCGAAACCTATTCCGCATCTCCAGCTCCAGCTCCGGCCGATATTACTTTTGGACTTGGAAAGCGAACGGCTGTCGATGCAGTGCGTGTGTTGTGGCCCGCGGGAATTGTTCAGGCAGAAACGGAAGTCGCAAATACCAAGACGCTCTCGTTGGTCGAGTTGGACCGCAAACCGTCGTCGTGTCCGTATCTCTATGTTTGGAACGGCGAACGATTTGTGTTCGTCACTGATTTTATGGGTGGCGGTGAGATGGGCCATCTCGATGCACCCGGAATTTTCAACACGCCGGACCCGACTGAGTACGTTCGCATTCCTCCCGATATGTTGCGCGAACGTGATGGGCGTTATGAATTGAAGGTAACAAACGAGCTCGAGGAGGCGCTGTTTGTCGACCGGCTTCAGTTGATCTCAGTGGCACATCCGCAGGGCGTTGAAGTTTATCCGAATGAAGGACTTACAGTTCCGCCGCAGCCTTTTAAGATCTACTCGACGCGTGACGCGCATCCGCCACTGTCCGCGGTTGATGAGCACGGTCACGACGTGCTTTCGCGAATCGCGCGTCTCGACCGCGAGTATCCGGATGATTTCAAGCTTCAATCGATACGTGGTTACGCCGACAATCACGAATTGACGCTCAAGCTGGATGATGATTCGCCCGCGCGAGTTAAGTTGTTACTGACGGGTTGGACCGACTACGCGTGGTCCAGCGATAACCTTGCTGCATCTCAAAGTGGAAAGAGTCTCACGCTCCCCGCGCTTCAGGTGAAAGACAAACAGGGACGCTGGCGCACGGTTATTGAGAACGTCGGAATTCCTGTTGGGCGGCCGCAAACCGTGGTAGTGGATCTCACCAGCAAGTTTCTGAGTGCGAATCGTGAAGTGCGTATTGTGACCAACATGCGCATCTACTGGGATCAAATCCTCGTCGACACTTCCGCCGGAAACTTTCCGATGCAGTTGACGCGACTCGATCCGTCGGTCGCGAATCTCCGCTGGCGTGGTTTTTCTCTCGAGCATTCTCCTGACGGACGACAGCCACTGTCTTACGACTACAAGCAAGTCTCATTTACGTCGCCGTGGAAAGTGATGACGGGAAGGTATACGCGCGAGGGCGACATCCGGGAGTTGTTGCATGCTACCGATGACATGTTCGTGATCTCGCGGCCGGGTGACGAGCTGTCGTTGTCGTTCGCTGCGGATAAGTTGCCGCCGTTGCCGCAGGGATGGACGCGAACGTTTCTGGTTTATGCGGATGGGTTCAGTAAAGAGATGGATATTAATTCGGCGAGTCCCGATCAGGTTGGACCACTGCCGTTTCATGGTATGAGCAAGTATCCGTATGCGTGGCC
>DATEIS010000301.1:0-2462 GCA_035278765.1 Pyrinomonadaceae bacterium
GTGTACACATAAAGGAGCTGTTTTGATTAGCGAATCCGGTTACCTGTTCACCTCTGAGTCCGTCACTGAAGGCCATCCAGACAAAATCTCCGATCAAATCTCTGATGCAGTACTTGACGCCGCACTGAGTGTCGATCCAACCGCACGCGTAGCTTGTGAAACTCTCGTCACCACCGGACTGGTGGTTGTCGCCGGTGAGATCACGACCAACGCCGTAATCGACTACTCCAGAGTCGCGCGTGAAGCGATTCGCGAGATCGGTTATACCCGAGCCAAGTATGGCTTCGATTGCGACACCTGCGCGGTCTTGTCGGCGCTCGACAGACAGTCGCCTGACATCGCGATGGGTGTAGACACCGGTGGCGCCGGCGACCAGGGCTTGATGTTTGGTTTTGCCTGTAACGAAACCCCGGAGTTGATGCCGCTGCCGATTCAGTTGGCCCACCTTCTCGCGCGCCGTCTTTCCGAAGTGCGCAAATCAGGTGAGTTGCCGTATCTCCGGCCGGACGGTAAGTCGCAGGTAACAGTTGAATACCGTGACGGCCGCCCTTTCCGCCTCGAAGCTGTTGTTATCTCTTCGCAGCACGACCCGAATGTCGAAAACGAGCAATTACGCTCGGAGATACTCGAGAAAGTAATCAAACACACCGTTTCACCTGAACTGCTCGACCAAGACACGAAGTATCACATTAACCCCACGGGACGCTTTGTTACCGGCGGTCCGCAGGGCGACGCTGGTGTCACCGGACGTAAGATCATCGTCGATACTTACGGCGGCTACGCGCCTCACGGTGGTGGCGCTTTCTCCGGAAAAGATCCGACGAAGGTGGATCGTTCTGCTGCTTACATGGCGCGTTATGTCGCGAAGAACATCGTCGCTTCGGGACTCGCCGATCGTTGTCAGGTTCAACTTGCGTACGCGATCGGTGTCGCCGAACCGGTTTCCGTCTCTATCGATTCGTTTGGTACGGGCCGGATCAGCGATGTCGCCATCTCAAAGCTGGTGCGGAGCAATTTCGAACTGACTCCGCGCGGCATCATCGAATCACTCAACCTGCGCCGGCCGATTTATAAGGCCACTGCTGCCTACGGCCATTTTGGACGCAACGAGGAAGGCTTCACCTGGGAAAAGACAGACAAAGCCGAAGCGTTGCGATCAGGCGCCGGAGTTTAAGAGTGACGAGACACAAATAATTCAAGTAAAGGATTAAATAACAAAGATGAGTTCTGCACCGTCCGTCGAATACGACGTGAAAGACATCAGCTTGTCGGGTAATGGCAAGCAGCGAATTGAATGGGCTGAACGTGAAATGCCCGTTCTTCGTCTCATCCGGGAAAGGTTTGCCGAAGAGAAACCACTGAGCGGCGTAAAGCTCGTCGCTTGCGCTCATATCACTACCGAAACTGCGAACCTCGCTCGGGCTCTGCAAGCCGGCGGCGCGGAAGCGATTTTGATCGCGTCGAATCCGCTTTCAACGCAAGACGATGTGGCGGCATCACTTGTCGCCGACTGGGGCATTCCTGTTTACGCAATCAAAGGTGAATCGACCGACACCTATAATCGCCACGTAAGAACGGCGCTCGACTCACATCCTGACATCATCATTGACGATGGCTCCGACGTGGTTGCAACTCTGCTGAAAGAGCGCGCCGGTCAGATCAAGGAAATCATCGGTTCAACTGAAGAGACGACCACTGGTATCCAGCGTCTCCACGCGATGGAGACTGCCGGCGTGTTGCCCTTCCCTTCGATCGCAGTTAACAACGCGCAGACGAAACATTTCTTCGATAATCGTTATGGCACGGGCCAGTCGACGCTCGACGGTATTATTCGTGCGACAAATATCCTGCTTGCCGGTCGGACACTCGTAGTTGTCGGTTACGGCTGGTGCGGCAAGGGCGTCGCATTGCGTGCTCGTGGCATGGGCTCGAATGTGGTTGTGACGGAAGTCGATCCGATCAAGGCAGTCGAAGCAGTGATGGACGGATTCCGCGTGATGCCAATGAGTGAAGCGTCGGCGATTGGCGACATCTTCGTGACTGTCACGGGCAATCGCCACGTGATCGACGGTGAGCATTTTTCAAAAATGAAAGATGGCGCAATTGTTTGCAACAGCGGTCACTTTGATCTCGAGCTGAATCTGGTTGCGTTGCGAGAGATGGCCGGCGATCCGGTAACGATGCGTCCGTTTGTGGAGGAATACAAGGTCCAGTCGAGCGGCCGCAAGGTCATCGTGTTGGGTGAGGGTCGACTCATCAATCTCGCCGCGGCGGAAGGCCATCCGGCCAGCGTCATGGACATGAGCTTTGCGAACCAGGCACTCTCGGTTGAGTATCTCGTGAAGAATAAAGGCACGTTGGCTCCGGGCGTTCACCTGTTGCCCGCGGAAGTTGATACGGAGATCGCGAGCCTTAAGCTTCGCGCTCTCGGCATTTCAATCGACACGCTTACGGCCGAACAA
>DATEIS010000302.1:0-3162 GCA_035278765.1 Pyrinomonadaceae bacterium
TACGTTCCGAATATTGATTTCCTCTAGTGGATTGTGACGTGGGAGACTACGCGGCTGATGGCGCCGTGGGGGCTGGGCTCGTCGGGGCGCAGTCCTTCGCGAAGCGACGCTAATAAACCTAAACACTGTCCGAAAAGTACAAATAATGGTGGCAGATATAAGTCAGAAATCGGTTGGGAGAGGTCAAGCTGAAGGGTGTTTTTAAACTTGGGCAGAACGTCGGCTGGTGTCACAACCAGGCACTTTCCAGTCAACTCTTTCTCATAAATCTCACTCAATAAATCAACCTCAAACGCTCGACGCCTCACGTCGCTCGACAGAAACCCAACCACAAGTGTCTCGCTGTCAATAACCGACAACGGACCATGCCTCAAACCCAAAAACGATTCGCTCAGTCCAATAACGCGACCACTCGTGAGCTCGAGCACCTTCAATGCCGATTCGATCGCCGCACCCTTCAACGGTCCCGTTCCCAGAAAACAGATCTTCGAGAATCCTTCATCAACCATCCGCTCGCAGATGCTCATTGCGCGTGGCAATAACAACGATGCACACGTTGCAAGGCTGTCCAGGGTCGGACCATACAAACCTGGCGCGCGATAGTGCGCCAACGCCTGCGCAACGATGACCATGTTGGAAAATGAACTGGTCATCGCGAGGCCACGATCATTTACATCATCGTTCAGCACGATACTGAACACGTTGCTTCCGCCAAAAGATCGCGCCATCTTGCCATTCTCGTTACAAGTAACGATCAGATGTTTTATTCGTGGATATCGTGTCAGAGCTTCTTCTAAGACTGCGACTCCTTCCGAGCTGTCGCCGGATCGTGAAAACGAGATCCATAGATAATCGCGATCCGGGAGGACGTAATCATCCATGTTGGTCAGGAGATCCGTACTGGGAACAGCCTGCACGTCACACTGCCACTCCTTTTGCAGTAAGGCGCAGACAGATTTTCCAATATAGTCTGAAGTGCCGGCGCCGACGAGAAACACGTGAAGCGACGAGTGGTCCCCTACTCCGGCGCTGTTGAGAAACTCTTCGATCGACCGAGAAGAATTCAGCAGTTGCTCGTGAGTGCACCGCCACGTTTGTGGCTGCTGCAGAATCTCGCCTAACGTATGAATCACACCGAGCGACTCGCGCTCGGTGGTCGAGAGGTCGAGAAGCTTAGAAGATGCAGTCATCAGGTACCGAAAATCCTTTTGCAATTCGCTTTGACATTATATTAGAATCCAAAACCATTCGAAAGCAATCGAAATTATTTGAAAGACGCTTGCCGGGACCAAGATGAGCAGGTTAAAGAGACCTCAAGTTCTCGTTATCGGTGAGTTGAACGTCGACATCGTGGCGACTGGTCTCCACAAGTTGCCGGAGATGGGCAGCGAGATCCTCGTGGAAGATTGCGAGTTAACTCTCGGAAGCGCCTCGGCGATCTTTGCGGTCGGAATGGTGAAGCTCGGACACAAAGTAACGTTTGTCAGCCACGTAGGCAGAGACAGCTTTGGGGATTTCTGCATCGCCGCTCTCAAAGGCTTAGGGGTTTCAACAAATAACGTGTTACGCAAAGTGAATGAAAAAACTGGCGTTACGATCGCACTCAGTGGCAAACGCGATCGCGCACTTGTCACTTATCCGGGTGCTGTGGCCAGTCTCACCGCAGATCGAATAAACGACGCTTTGCTCAAACGACATGATCATCTGCACTTGACCTCCTACTACCTGCAACAAGGATTGCAATCATCATTTGCTGCGACATTGCGTGAGGCCAAAGCTCTTGGACTAACGACCTCATTCGATCCGAATTCCGATCCAAGTGGTAGATGGAGTAGCAAGATTGATTCTGTTCTCAGTCACGTCGATGTTCTCTTCGTCAACGAACGTGAGGCGACCAAGCTAACGCGTACAACCACGACGAAAGCGGCGTTAAAAGCACTTGGCAAAAAGGTTCCGTGTGCCGTGGTCAAACGCGGGGCAAGTGGCGCGATGGCAATCCAGGGCAAAGAAGTCTTTATCGACGCGGGATTTAAAGTGAAAGCGATTGACACTACGGGAGCCGGTGATTCATTCGATGCGGGATTCGTGTCCGCGTACCTGCGTCAGGCTCCGCTACCGGAATGTTTACGAGTCGGGAACGCCTGTGGCGCGCTGTCTGCGATCAACATCGGCGGCACAGCAGGGCAACCAACGCAGGCAGAGTTGCACGAATTTCTTCGTTCAAACGGATAAGCAATGAAGAAACTCTGTGCCAGTCGCCCTTTACTCGATACAGCCACACGCGCGGGTAAAGCTATCGCAGCACTAAACTTCTATAACGCAGAAACTTTGATCGCACACGTTAGAGCGGCAAACGCGTTGAATGAATCGATAATTCTGCAAACCACGGAAGCAACGATCAACTACCTCGGGTTGCGAATGATTGTAGGAATGGCGACCGCAGCCGCAGATCAACTCGAACAACCGGTTGCTCTGCATCTGGACCACGGCAGCAGCTACGACCTGGCGGCCCGTTGCATCGACCATGACTACACATCGGTAATGATTGATGGCTCGAAAATGTCTTTCGTCGATAACTGCGCGTTGACGCGTCGCGTCGTTGATCTGGCACATGCAAATGGCGTTTCGGTTGAAGGTGAGTTAGGCCACGTCGGACAAAATATCGACTCGACTGCTAACCACTTGTTCACTGAACCCACCGACGCTGCACGATTTGTTAGTGAAACCGGAGTGGACGCGCTTGCCGTAGCAGTCGGCACAGCACATGGTTTTTACAAAGGCGAGATTCGACTCGACTTCGCTCGATTAAAGAAAATCACGGCGGCAGTTCCCAACACTCCTTTGGTCCTGCATGGCGGTTCGGGCGTTTCCGCAGAGGTTCTTCGCGAATCGATTGCCGCGGGTATTCGAAAAGTAAACTTCGGAACTGAGTTGAAGAATGCCTTTACGAAAGCAGTTAAGACTTCCCTTTCGTCCAGTGATGACATAGACCTGAGGCGAACTTTCTCTCCTGCAATTTCAGCAGTAGAAGAAATCTCAAGATCTAAAATTCAGATTTGCGCTAACGAAAGGCAAACGTGTAGCTCATGACGTCAAACTTCAATTGGCTGTTGGATGGCAGCATCGTTGGTGTGTACCTGCTGGTGACGATGATCGCCGGAT
>DATEIS010000303.1:0-25715 GCA_035278765.1 Pyrinomonadaceae bacterium
TCCTTTGGCAAGGTTACCTTCGATCGCCTTAACTCCTCGAGCAAGCGATTCACGATCGACATCGCTGAGTAAGACCTTAAAACCCGCTAACGCGGCCACCTGGGCAATGCCATGACCCATGGTGCCGGCGCCGATCACGGCTATCGTTTGTATCGTTTCCGAACCGCTTCCTGGGCTGCTCATCTTGCGGAGAACCGGGCTAAAGCGCCTCCCGACAACAGAAGCCACACGGTTCGACTACCCCAATAACCGTAGTTATACTATACGCTCAACCGAAAAGGCTATACTACGATTAATGGATAACGAAACTATTAAAAGAGACGTCGTCATCATTGGATCGGGCCCAGCGGGTCTGACAGCAGCCATTTACACCGCACGCGCAAGCCTGAAACCGCTCCTGATCGATGCCCCGGCTGATGCGGCCAAACAAACTGCGCCCGGCGGACAATTGATGATCACGACCGACGTCGAGAACTATCCCGGTTTTTCGGAAGGAATCCAGGGACCCGAGCTGATGCACGAGTTTCGCAAGCAGGCGGAACGGTTCGGAACCGAGTTTCTCGAGGCGTGGATCACTGAAGTCGACCTTTCCGAACGGCCGTTTCAGCTCTACACCGAGGGCAAAACGATATCGACGGAGACGTTGATTATCGCTTCCGGCGCTTCGGCGAAGTGGCTTGGCATTCCGGGCGAAGCGAAAGTGCCGGACGGTTTTGGCGGTAACGGGGTTTCGGCGTGTGCGACGTGCGACGGTCCTTTGCCGGCATTTCGAAATCGGACGTTGGTTGTGGTTGGCGGCGGCGACACCGCGATGGAAGAAGCGACTTTCCTGACGCGTTATGCCGCGAAGGTTTACGTCGTTCATCGTCGCGACAAGTTGCGGGCGTCGAAGATCATGCAGGATAAGGCGTTCCAAAACGAGAAGATCGAGTTTATCTGGAACACGGCGGTGCAGGAGATTTTGGGAACGCCGGATGAGGGCGTTACGGGCGTTCGTCTGCACAATCTGCAAACGGGCGAGGAGCAAGTCTTTCCGTGTCATGGGGTGTTCGTTGCGATTGGTCACAAGCCGAACACGGATTTGTTTAAAGGCCAGTTGGATATGGATGATATCGGGTATTTGAAGACATCCGGACACTCGACGGCGACTAACATTCCCGGAGTGTTTGCGTGCGGCGACGTTCAGGATTCGGTTTACCGGCAGGCGATTACGGCGGCAGGCACCGGGTGCATGTCGGCGATCGATGCCGAACGTTTTCTGGATCATCTGCCGGTGGCGATGCCGAGCGGTGAAGAGGTCACGATGGAGGGTGAACACGTCACCGCGGATCACAAGGCAATCATCACAGCCGATGGCCACATGATTTCCAACACAGAGTAAAGCCACAAAAGGCACATAAAGCACATAAGGCACAAAAGAACGAGCCTCTCTTTTGTGCTTTGTGTTTTTTGTGCCTTTTATGGCTTAAAGAAGAACGATTGAGTCGTCTTTTTCGCGGCGCGGTGGAACTCGGACGGAGCGTTCCGGGATTTCGATGGGGTTTTCGTTGAGGGGGCAGGGTTCGCAGTAGGCTCCGATTCGCTTCTTGCGATCCTCACATTCGTTACACTTCAAAGCCAGACCGAGTTGACGCAGGGATTCCAGAAGCGGCAACAGCAACATGCCGCGCTGTGTTAAGGCGTACTCGATGTGTGGTGGATTGCCGCCGAAGTCTGTGCGCTCGACTAGTCGATCCTTTTCCATGTCGCGCAAACGTCCCACGAGCGTGCGGCTACTGATCGGAAAAAGACTGTTCAGCAACTCCATCGTCCGCTTTGGACCACCCAGCAACTCCCGCACGACCAGCATCGTCCACTTATCACCGAGCATCTGTAGTGCTCCTGTGATTGGACAGCCATCGAGTTCGCGACGTTTCATCGTGGGCTAAGGTCTCAAATTGATATTGTAGGTTTTGATTTTCGAATTGAGTGTGGTGGCGTTCATGCCCAGCAGACGCGCAGCACGTGATTGATGACCACCGGTTTGTTCGAGGGCTCGTCTGATCAGATCGATTTCAAAACGACGCACTTCTTCGTAAAAGTTTATACCGCGTCCGATATCGCCCACTGCCGCATTGCTGGCGCCATCATGATGTCCTGACGTGACTGACTTCGGATCGCTGATCTCGGTGCGCAAACACTCCTTCGTGATCTCGTCGCCGGGCGCGATCACAACAGCGCGTTCGATCGTGTTCTCCAGCTCGCGAACGTTGCCGGGCCACGTATATGCCTCCAACAAAGCGAGAACTTCCGGCGCCAGTTGCTCCGAGACACTGCGCTCGTTTTCTTCGTTGTACTTTTGAATGAAATGCTGGGCCAGCGGCAGAATGTCTTCGTTTCGATCCCGCAACGGTGGTAACTCAATCGGAACTACAGCGAGACGGTAGTAAAGGTCCTCACGAAAAGTTCCCGAGCGCACGGCTTCCTTTAAATCGATGTTCGTCGCGGCGATGATGCGAACGTCAACTCGGCGTGGCGCTGTGTCTCCGAGCGGCGTGAACTCGCGTTCCTGAATAACGCGCAACAGTCGCACCTGCGTCTCAGGCGGAATGTCGCCAATCTCATCGAGAAAGATCGATCCGCCATCGGCAACTTCGAACAAGCCTTTCTTAGCGGCTACTGCCCCGGTAAACGCACCGCGCGTGTGACCAAATAATTCCGACTCGAGCAACTCTGAAGGAATGTTTGAACTGTTGACCGTCACAAACGGACGGCCTGCACGCGTACTTGCTTCGTGAATTGCCTTCGCGATCAGTTCCTTACCGGTTCCGCTTTCGCCTGTGATCAAAACAGTCGAACGCGCGGGCGCGACCTGCTCGACAAGCCGAAAAACCTCCTGCATCAGATCAGAGCGACCGACGATCTCGCCACGATCGACTGCCTTGCTCATCGCACGTCGCAGAGTGCGTCGCTCTTCTTCTTTGCGACGACGTTTGATACCGGCTGCGATCGTCGCAGTGATCTGTTCGTTCTGAAACGGCTTTCGAATACAACTGACAGCGCCTCGCTCCCACGCAGCGATCGCAGTATCGAACGTCGCATAAGCCGTAATCATCACGATCACGGCGTCGGGATCCATCTTCAAAAATTCTTCAAGCGCGCGCAGACCGCCGATGCCCGGCATCGACACGTCGAGCAAAACAACGTCGAACGCACGTCGCCCGTATGCTTCGAGACCTTCTTCGCCTGTCTTCGCGAGATCGACACGATAGCCTTCGGCGGTGAGGAGCGTCTCGAGCACCTCGCGCATGATTTCCTCGTCATCAACGACGAGCACTGATCCTTTTCGGGAATTACGTTTTTCCGGTCTCATCACAAGAAGCGTAAGTGTAACAAACCATCCACAGATTACACAGAGAGGCAAAATAGAAAGACATTGAGATTCTTCTGTGTAATCTGTGGATGGTTGTGGTTAGTCACCCACAGCCTGTAGGCGAGCGCGGACGCGCGCAGTTGGCAAGGTGATGCGGAAGGTTGTGCCCTGACCCGGCGTGCTTTCGACAGAAATTCTACCGGCGTGTTCCTGAACGATTCCGTACGAAACGGCCAGACCCAATCCGGTTCCCTGGCCCACGCCTTTGGTGGTGAAAAACGGATCGTAGATCTTGGCAACATTTTCTGGAGCGATACCGATACCTGTATCGGAGATCTCGGCAACAAGAGATCCATCCTCGGCTGTTTCGGTTGCGACGGTGATTCGTCCGCCATCAGGAATCGCGTCGCGTGCATTGAGAATCAGATTCGTAAATATTTGTTGCAGCTTACCGGCATTGCCCCAGGCATGGGGCGCATCTTTATCGTAATTGCGAACGATTTCGATCTGACTGCGACGCAGTTGCGGTTCGAGCAGTTGCAACGTGTCGTCAAGCACACGCGCCACGTCGAGCTCGGCAAACTCTGTCGCGCTGCCTGTGCGTGAAAAATTCAGCAGATTGTTGACGATGTTTGTCGCTCGCTCGGCCTGATTGCGCACCTTCTGTAGCAACGCATGCTTCGGGTCGTTTTCGTTCAGCATGCCGAGGAGCATCTGCGTGTATGACGAAACACCCGTCAAAGGTGTGTTCACTTCGTGAGCAACACCGGCGGCAAGCAAACCGATCGACGAGAGTTTCTCGCGTTGTTGTAACTGCTCTTCGAGAGTGATGCGCTCAGTGACGTCCTCAACAACGACGAGGGCGCCAGTTTGTCCTTGTCCATCCTGCAACGGTGCGAGTGCGATGTTCAGAACGAGGGCGCGGTTGGCGAGCGTCGCAGTGTGAAGTTTATAGATGTTGCGGATCTCTTTGAGTAGCCAGCCGTCTTTTCCGAGGACTTGCTTGAGGGTATCGGCAAAATCTTCCGAGAAGAGTTCTTCAACACGACGACCGACAGCCGCATCTCGTCGCAGGTCAAGTATGTGTTCGAGCGCGGAGTTTAAGCGCGTCACGCGCCCATCGAGATCGACGGCCAGCAGTCCAACGTTAATCGACTCGATGATCGACTCGTTGAACTCCTTCAGCATCTTCAACTCGCTGGCGCGCGCCTGCTGATCCTTGTAAAGCAAACTATTTTCGATTGCGACGGCGACGTAACCTGAAACAGTTCGCAGAATCTCGACATCTTCTGACGACAGCAGACCACCGTCCGCCGACCGTCCCAGGCCGAGCACGGCGACCATACGTCCACGAACCACACACGGCACATAGTAATGAAGTGAGCGTCGCACCGAGCCGGAGCCATTCGACTCGTAATCAAGATCGAGATCGTCGGCGCGAACCACGCCCGTCTCAGCCGATCGCACGCGAATCATTTCCCGGAAGTCCATCGGGACAGAGATTGGCGCCGGCAAACCTTCGGAACGTGCCACAACGTATCCCGTCAGCGCACTGCGCGATTCGACAAAGATCGCGATGCGCTCGACGTTCATCACTTCCTTCAGGCGATTCACAAGAGAATCAAGCAGCGGCTCGAGTGCCGTAGTAGCAGAAATCGTGCGACCAAAATCGAGCAAACTATTTCGCAGGTTGTAACGCTCGCCGTAGAAGATTCGATCGACCTGCTCCTGGAGAAAGTTTTTGACCGGAGCTGCGACCATCACGATTGCCGCCATCGCGAGCACCGCGATCACTACTCGCAAAGTGATCTCACCGGACGAGAACGACTGATCGGAACCGAATGCATACAGGCCGCCCGTGTAGACGACGACGCCGATGAGCAATGCGATCGCGAGGGTCGTGAGCGCGTAAACAAACACGCGACGCACAACCAGTTCGACGTCCATCAGGCGATAGCGCAGCACCGAGTACCCAAATGCAAACGGGATCACTGCGAGCGGCAAAATCGCGACGTCAGTCAGCCAACGATCAGTTGGCGCGCCGAACAGATAGACAACGGCGTACAGCAGAAGAAATGGAGCGACGCCCAGCAACGTTCCCCAAACCACCCACTTCACCTGCTGGCGAACCGTGGTGCTCTTCGCCTTCAACAACGTTCGCAGCAGGAGGGCGGCGCTGGCGGCGAGGGCGATCCCGAGATGGAAAATGTTCAGCCAGTAAAGCAGTCCAATCAGTTGTTCTGAAACGGGAATTCTTGCAAAGACCGGAATGCCTTTCGCGATTTCATCTCGCAGAAACACGACCACGGAGAACGCGAGCAATGCTAACGCCGGCACATACAGCAAAACTGCACGCCATCGCCGCGTCGCAAAAAGCTGTTGCCGCGATGGATAAAGCGCACAGAAGTGCAGGAACAACGGCGGAAAAAGAACCAGTGCAGCATTGTCGAGAAAAGCGATTCCCAGATCCAGATCGCGATAACTGCCAACCGGCGTGTAGAACAGAAAGACGAACGCAGCGAGACAGAAAGTGGCGAAGTGAAGAACAAACGGCGCCCGACCTCCCTGTTTGAAGAGCACAAAGAAACCGACAAGGAGGAAAATCACACCGATGAGGTTGAGGTAGATAACTGTCGGCGTCCATTTATGAAAGGCGCCGAGATGATCCAGATCTGCCCAGTAGGCATTCTCACCTTCGTACGAAGGCCGCTGCATCAGGTAATGGATTTGGCCATCGAGCCGTGCCTGTTCGAGATAGATTTGAACGTCGCGGGCGGAGGCGATTTGTTCGGGCTTGGCGTTGTAGTCGAGAGTGATACCGATTAACTTGTCGCCCGGCCGCAGCCACGCCCGCTCAGCGGCTGAATCGTGCTCAATGCTCCTGGCGATCACCCCCTCTTTTGTATCGACCCACTCAACACCATCCCACGGCGGTGTTTCATGGTTGAGCCGCTGACGGAAGTTGAGCATGCCAGCGCTGATCAAGAGCACTGCACCAATTAGCAGAAACCAGGTCTTGGTTGTGATTATCGAGCCCTTCACTGCTACCTCAACGACGCCACCCAATTCTTATGAATTGGCAGATCTAAATGTTTCAAGCAAAGTATGTTCCCACCACCGAATTTTGCCGATTAGTCCAAAACAGCGGATTCAATGGTCCTAATCGTCGGAAACTGTGGCCCTATTCAAAACCGGCTGAAAGTATCCCGGATGAGGTCTATCCAACTTTTCGGAGTCTCCAAGAATTTGGAAGACTGCTTTTGGAAGCGAGGGGAGCAGAACCGTTGTGGGTAGGAGGATTTTTTGCGGACTGCTCTTTATCTCGCGCCTCTAAAATCTGACCGAGATTCCACCACGAACAGACCGTCGACCATTACCGATGAAGGTAAGGATCTCGCCATTTTCACTACTTGTTTGTGCGTCCAATAAATTCCGCGCATCGAGGATCGCTTCGGCCCGCACGGGCAAGCCAAAGCTGGGTAAGTCCTGCGTGACCTGAATGCTTAGGGAAGGATCGTAAACACCCAATCGTCCTGCAAAAGGATCGATGGCGAATACGGTCGCCTCGGGAGAAAATCGCAACACTGTTCGCACCTGCGTACCGGTGCGGAAGGAACCGGCTAGCTGCAAAGCGCCCGTTTGAAACATTCCATTTTCGAAGAGTTCGGCAGGAGAGGAAAAACCCGTCGCCGACAATTGTTGTCCACGTCCGAACGAATAGCCGGCCGAGGCAGTCCAAACACGATTCAATCGTCGCGTATAAACCACGCGTATGCCGCGTGAAGATCCCTGCTGGTTGGCAACGTCGAGAAACGCATCACCGGCTCTGCCCGAGAAGGCGCTCGCCGGTCCACTCAAGAGGCCGACACCGCGGCCACTGGTGGTATCGAAGAAGGCCGTCGCTTCAACGTTCGAACTGTTGTCTAAAACTCTCTCAACGCCAAACTCGAGACGATGACTTCGTTCGAGCACCGCCTCTCCATCGATAAACGCGACCGGACGTTCACCCTGGTTACGGAAAACAACTTGATCATCTTCGAACGTTGCGACGCTCTGGAGGCCGTCTTCTTCACCGCCGGAAGCGAATGCGGCTTTCACGCGTGTACGTGCGTTTGCGTCGTACTGAACGCCGAAGCGCGGCGAGAAAGCGTGCGCGCCACCCGCGCCGATGAAACGCGAATAGTCGAGCCCCATCACGATCACGATGCCGTCGCGAACGATCCACTCGTCCACCGCACGTAACGAAAGTTGTCCGTGGAGATTCGATCGATCAGTTAGTCTGTTGGTCCAGACAGGAGTTGCGAAACGTGCTCCGGCGGCAGTTACACCCACACGATGACGATCGTTGACGCGGAAACGTGTTGACGCCTCGAAACGTTGCGGTGAATCACTGGTGCCAGTTTGACCCGAGAAGATCAATTCGACGTGTTCTGAGACCGGTGTCGCTACGGCAAAATTGAACCCGACGTAGGAAGAGCCATACGCACTGCTTGCGAAATAGCTTTCCAAAACTCCATGAGTTTTTAATCGATATTCTGAATTTGTTTCGGCGGGAGCATCAGGCGCGGTCTCCATCGTTTCAGCAGTCTGCTCTTCAGTGGCAGCCTTGATACTTGCGTCTTCACCTTCGCGAACCTGGAAAATCGAGCGCTTGTTCTGCGCGTTTCGCAACGTCCATTTCACGTCGTCGCGATCGTGCCTGCGTTCAGGCAAGGTGTTGCCAAAACCGACTGGTTCGAGATTGAAGCGATAAACCAGCTCCTGTTGTGCCTTCACGTCAACAGCGGTGAATACAACTTCGCTAAATCCGAAGGCAACCGCCTTGATTCCATAACGTCCGGGAAGAATCTTCGCGATGAAGTTACCGTTTTTATCCGTCGTCGTATGTTTCGCCGTCTTCACGCCTTCGCGCATCAACGTCACGAGCGCACCCGCGAGTGGGTTCCCACGGTTGTCGCGAACTGTTCCTGTAATTGTAGCGAGTGACTTATTCGAGCCTGCGGCAAGTGTGTCGCTGGCAATGAACGACACCAACGCGATGACAGACAAACTAAGACGAAACGCTATTCTCATGCGAAGACCTCCGCGACCAAAGTCCCTTTGGAAGCCAAGACAGGCGAACGGGTTCAGGCGAGGAGACTTTACCTGGAACCGCCAAACAGGCCCTCATTTTCGACCACGCCGCAAACCGCTGTCAAGTAATAACCCTTTAAATTCAGCCAAAAACGAGGTAATTTTGCCCCCCTTTACCCCCAGTTTTAGGCCGTGCTAGGATCCAAATCCCCTCTAAAACCTACGGAGTAGAAAAAACCCCTTTGGGTCCTGATCGAATGATAGACGACGTTCAAACTACCAAACTCCCCAACGGGATCGCTGTCCTGACGGAACATATGCCGGGTCTCAGGTCCGTGACCGCGGGAATCTGGGTCCGCAAGGGATCTCGCCACGAATCTGCCGAATTAAACGGAATCTGTCATTTTATCGAGCACGCTGTCTTTAAAGGCACCCAACTCCGTAGCGCGAGGGATATTGCCGTTGAAACTGACCGGCTGGGCGGGAATCTGGACGCCTACACGACCCATGAGATGACGGGTTTCACGACAAAGGTTGCGGACACGGCCATTGCGCAGGCAATAGATTTACTCGCCGACCTGGTTTCGCACCCGCGTTTTGAACAGGAAGATCTCGAACGCGAACAAAAAGTGATCCTCGAAGAGATGAAGATGGTCGAGGACACGCCCGACGAACTCCTCGGAGAGCTCTTCAACGCGGCGTACTTCCCTAATCAACCACTCGGTCGTCCAATCGAAGGCACGCGGGAAACTGTTCCGACTTTCGATCACAAAACCACTGTCGGTTTTCACGCGCGCGAGTTTTCTTACAGCAATCTCGTCGTCGCGGCAGCAGGAAACGTCAATCACCAACGTCTGCTTGAGCTGATCGGCACTGCGTTTGACGGTTGTGAAAGCGGCGCGGGCGTGCGACCTCAGGCACTTGAGCACGGCAAACCGCGTCCGGCAGCTCCGATTCTGATCGAACAGAAAAGCGAACTCGAACAAGCGCATCTCGTGCTCGCGACGCCATGGCCACATGCGCTCAGCAACGATCGTTACGCCGCGAGTCTCCTGGCTTCAGTCATTGGTGGCGGAACTTCGAGCCGTCTGTGGCAGAAGATTCGTGAAGAGCGAGGTCTTGCTTATTCCGTCGGCGCTGCGGGTAGTGCATTTTCCGATGTTGGTGTCTTTAATATTTACGCAGGAACGTCGCCCGAATACCTCGATCAGGTTTTGGAACTCTCACTGGCTGAGTTACGCGAGACTGCGCGGACGTCAGTTACTGAAGAAGAACTGCGAATCGCGAAGGACCAGGCGATCTCGTCGATCCTTCTCGGACTCGAGTCGTCAAGCGCACGTGCAGGCACTCTTGCGCGACAGGAGATCATTCACGGCCGCCGCATCTCGCCGGATGAAGTAATAGAAAAGATCCGCAACATCACTCTCGATGAGCTTCAGGAAGTCGCGCGCACTTACTTCAAATCCGAAACACTCGCACTCGGCGTGTTGGGAAACCTCAACGGATTTAAAGTCGATCGCGCCGACCTCGAAATCTAAGTTCACAAAAAACACAAAGCGTCTGATATAGTGGTCCGTTCTTCGGTCAACTGACTATCTTGTGTTGTTTGCGCCTTTTTGTGGCTAGATGAAACTTACCGTTCTTGGCAGTGGTTCGACTGGTAACGCCGTTTTGATCGTTGCCGGTAACACGCGCGTTCTTGTCGACGCCGGTTTAAGTGCAAAAGAGATCGCGCGCCGTCTCGCAATGGTCGGCGAAGATGCGCAACGACTCGACGCAGTGCTTGTCACACACGAACACGGCGATCACGCCGGCGGCTTGCGTGTCCTCCTGAACTCTCTCGATTGTCCGGTTTACATTTCCGGGAAAACGCTTGACGCGTACGTCAGCGAAAAAGAGAACGTCACCAACGAAGAGCCGCGTCGCCGGGCGAAAGCCTTGCGAGATCGTGTAGAAGAAATTGAGTCGAGCAAAGATTTTCGTATCGGCGAGATCGACTTCCATCCGTTTACGATTCCACACGATGCGGTCGACAACTTTGGTTTCACTGCGACTCATCAGGGCGTAAAGATTGCCACCGTGATGGACTTTGGTCACATCACCACTCTCGTCACCGAGCAACTGCGTGGGTGCGCCGCGATCGTCATCGAGTCGAATCACAGCCGCGACATGCTTAAAGCCTGCGACAATTATCCGTGGGAGCTGAAGCAGCGCATCCTGTCGCGACTCGGTCATCTCTCAAACGAGGACCTCGCCGATTGGATTCGACGTGGCTTTGACGGATGTGCGAAATACATCGTCCTCGCTCATCTTTCCCAACGCGCAAACAATCCATATCTTGCCAAGATCAACGCCGAGGTCGCGTTGCAGGAACGAGCGCCGCTATTTGTCGGTTTCACCGAAGTCAGTCTCTCCTATCCAAAGGAACCGACCCCCTGGATCGAGGTATGAGCGAGAAGCGCTATCCTCTTATCCCCCTAATCGTTCTTTTATCCGTGCTATCAGTGGCTGCTTGTCGACAAGACACCGGGCGCGGTCGTGTTCCTTCTGAAGTTCAGGAAGTGATCGCAAACGTGGGCGACGACATTGCTTATGAACGTTACGAGAAGATCTATAACGAAGCGTCGGAGCTTTGGCGGAGAGACGTCACACTCGATCAATCAACCCAGGTGTTCAAGACGCTGCAAACAAAGCTTGGGAAAGTGACCTCGCGCTCGCTTCATACCGCCACCGAGCAACAAAATTCAAGCGGACCGTTGAAAGGTCACGTTTTCATCCTGAGTTATGAAACAAACTTCGAACGCGGCGATGGCATGGAGAATTTCACGTTGATCGAAGAGAATGGTCGTTGGTTACTGGCTCGTTACTTTGTAAATTCAACCGCACTTAAATGAAGCCACAAGAAGGCACAAAAAACACAGAAGAATGATCGATCGTTACACCTTGCCCGAGATGGGCGCGCTCTGGTCGGAGCAAAACAAGTTTCAGAAATGGCTCGACGTGGAAATCGCCGTGTGTGAGGTCCACGCCGAGATGGGCACGATCCCGCACGACGCTTTGGAACAGATCAAGGCGCGCGCCAAGTTTTCAGTTCAGCGTATTAATGAAATTGAAAAGACGACGAATCACGACGTCATCGCGTTTACGACAAACCTCGCGGAATCGATCGGTGAAGCGAGCCGGTTTGTTCACTACGGCCTGACGTCTTCTGACGTCGTCGATACTGCCAATGCCCTCTTGCTGCGTGACTCCGCCGACATCCTGCTCAAAAAAGTCGATACGTTGATCGAGACGTTGAAGCGTCGCGCGGTCGAGTTTAAGAGCACGCCACAAGTCGGACGCACGCACGGTATCCACGCCGAGCCGACTTCATTCGGTTTGACGTTCGCGCTCTGGTTCGACGAGATGCGCCGCAATCGCGAGCGACTGTCGCGAGCGCGCGAAGCTGTGGCAGTGGGGAAGATCAGCGGGGCTGTCGGCGCGTTTGCACACCTCGATCCGGCAGTTGAAGAACAGGTTTGCGCGCGACTCGGATTGAAACCGGCGCCAGTGTCGACACAGGTAATTCAACGCGACATCTACGCGGAATACTTAACAACACTCGCGATCATCGCGTCGTCCCTGGAAAAGTTTGCACTCAACGTTCGTCACTGGCAGCGTACCGAAGTGCGCGAGGCGCAGGAAAAATTTACAAAAGGTCAAAAAGGTTCGAGCGCGATGCCTCACAAACGCAATCCGATTATCTCGGAACGCATCTGCGGCATCGCGAGAGTGATTCGTGCCAACAGCATCGTCGGACTTGAGAACGTCGCCCTCTGGCATGAGCGCGATATTTCACACTCGTCGGCGGAGCGCGTTGTCCTGCCTGACTCGAGCACGGCACTCGACTACATTCTGCAAAAGGCGATTGGCCTGATCGACGGTTTGGTGGTCTATCCGGAACGCATGTTGGAGAATCTCAACGCCACCAAAGGTCTGATCTTCAGTGGCCAACTCCTGCTCGCGCTGACGAACAAAGGCCTGTCACGCGAAACGGCGTACGACTTTGTGCAGCGTAATGCGATGAGAGTGTGGGACGAGGATCGAGATTTTCGAGAACTCGTGAAAGCAGACAACGACATCAAGTCGCAACTATCCGCAGACGAAATAGATCGCGTCTTTTCGCTGGATCATTACCTGCGAAACATCGACGCGATCTATCGAAGAGTCGGAATTTTGTAAATCTTATTTCTGCGAAAACTTCTCGGCGAAGTTTCCGATGACCGGCAGCTTGAAATACTGGCTTCCATAAGCTTTGATCAAGCACATGACCCACCCGACGACGATGGCAATGAGAAGCACGATCCAAATCAACGTTGACACCAAAGTCAACAACGTGGTCATAACGCCGGATACCTGGCTGGCAACCAGGAAGAAGATAAACAGAATCACCCAAAGCACGGTGGCGATAATGCCGACCAGCACGTTGAACAGCAGCGATTGCATCGCGTGAAAGCGGACGAGCCGGCTATCTTTTTCGATCAGGAAGAAGATTAACCCTGAGAGCCAGCCAAACACGTACGACAGCAAAGCGGCAATGTTTTCATCGAGTCCCGTGCTGGATTTAGCCGGGGCGGTTTGAACGGGCGGAGGGTTTTGCATTATAAGTTTCTCCAGTAAGAAAGGGTTCGATCCGGGCGCGACAGGTCCACGAGCCGGAGATATTATCCAACAAGTGCTTCTGAAGCAATGCTTTGTTGATCCCCGCGCGGCAGGTAACTGATGAAAGCCAAAGTTTATGTAAACTTGAAGTCCGGCGTGCTAGACCCGCAGGGCAAAGCAATCCAACATTCGGTAGAACTACTCGGTTTCTCCGGAATTTCCGACGTTCGGCAGGGGAAATACTTCGAGATTTCGCTCGATGGAAGCCTGGATCAGCAACGGGCACTCGAGTCGGTCGAGAAGATGGCGCGCGAAGTCCTGTCTAACCCGATAATTGAAGACTACACCGTGGAGATAGAAGCGTGAAATTCGGTGTTATTGTTTTTCCTGGCTCTAACTGCGACCACGATGCCTATCACGTGATCTCGAAACACGTAGGCCAGCCGGTAGATTTCATCTGGCATCGCGAAACCGATCTTTCGACTTACGACGCAGTGATCCTTCCCGGCGGTTTTTCTTACGGCGACTATCTTCGCGCCGGCGCGCTCGCTCGATTTTCCCCGGTAATGAATTCCGTCAGGAAATTTGCCGACAGCGGACGGTTTGTACTCGGAATCTGCAACGGTTTCCAGATTCTCTGTGAAGCCGGACTCCTTCCCGGTGCCCTAATCCGCAATCGCGATCTGCATTTTATTTGCGAGCATATACACGTTCGCGTGGAGACGTCGGACAGTCCTTATACAAATGAAATGCAGAAGGGTACGGTGTTGCGCATCCCGATCGCACATGCCGAAGGTAACTACATCTGCGACGACAATACGCTCGCAGAACTTCAGCGCGAAGATCGGATCGTCTTTCGTTATTGCGCGCCCGACGGAAGTATCACGGACGCAGGAAATCCAAACGGGTCGCGTGACAATGTCGCGGGGATTTGCAGCCGCGAACGGAATGTGCTCGGATTAATGCCTCATCCGGAACGTGCGTGTGAGGATCTACTCGGATCGAGTGATGGTCGCGATATTTTCCGCTCGCTGGCGGCAACTGTCGCAGCCGCAGTTTAGAAACTCTTCCAGTTAAACTTATGAAACGAATACTACCCTTCATCATTATTCTTGTTGTTCTCGGGGTTGCATTGACCAGCGCCTGGTACCTGACACGAACGATACCGGCTTCGCAGAACCCTACGGCAAATCAGCCTGCTCCGGCGTCACCAGGTTCGCAGGCTTCACCGGCGCAATCGGAACAGCCTGTATTGACCGGTGTTCCCGGAGCTGAACCGGCGCATACACATGGACCGGCCAATGCGCCTGTGAAGTTGGAAGAGTTTGGCGATTTTGAGTGTCCGCCGTGTGGAATCTTTCATCCGATCCTCAAACAGATGGAGGCAGAGTTCGGCGATAAACTGCAGGTTACTTTCCGTGAGTTCCCACTTGTGCCAACTCACCAGCACGCGCTTGCGGCAGCTTCGGCAGCTGAAGCCGCGGGTCTGCAAGGCAAGTTCTGGGAGATGCATCATTTGATCTACGACAACCAGAACAACTGGAAAAAAGAGTTTGATGTTCGGCCGATTTTTGAGGGTTATGCCAAACAGATCGGGATCGACGTCGCACGATTCAAACGCGACGTGGATAGTGATGCTGTGGCGCGGAGGATCACGCAGGATGGAGCCCGCGGGCGCTCGCTTGGCGTGAAGGGGACACCGACAGTTTTCATAAATGGGCGCGAAGTCTCGTTTGAGAATCTCCCGGCAGAGAAACTCCGGGTCGTGATTCAGAACGAGCTTCGAAATGCCGGAAAATGAAAAAGATCTACATCCTCGCGGCGTTGCTTTCGTTGCTCGGACTCGCTGACGCGCTTTACCTCACGATTGAGCACCTCACCGGGCAAACTGTTCGCTGCACGATACTTTCCGGGTGTTCGGAAGTTCTGAGCAGTCAGTATGCTGTGGTGGCGGGCATTCCCTTGGCGGCCGTAGGAGCTGCTGCATACTTCACCGTTTTTAGTCTCGCCATTCTGGCTGTGTTTGAGTATCGCATCGCCGGAAAGATTTTGACGCCGCTTGTCATCGCGATGTTTTTCGTGAGCGTGTGGTTGTTCTACCTGCAGGCTTTTGTTATCCGCCAGTTTTGCCAGTACTGCCTGATCTCCGCCGCGATCACCACCTGTTTGCTCGTAATCGTCCTCAGTCTCCGATGGTTTAAGCCCGCCACGCAATAAGAACCGCAGCATTGCATCGAGAGTCATTGTTGGAAGAGGTCAGTACGCATTTGTTCCCGTGGCTGCATCCGTGTAAGGTATTCAATTCAAAACAGACGAAGAAGGTGGAGAAATGGTGCAGCAGCAACCAACAGTCTCGGACATTTTCCGGCGGGCGCAATCGTTGCGACAGGAGCATCCGGACTGGTCGTTAAAACAGCTCAGCGAGCAACTGGTCAAAGTCTTTTCGGGTGGACCATTTCCGCCGCTTTATAATCTGACCATTCCCGAGCAGGACGCGCGCGCGCCTGAAGAAGACTGGACCGCGGGGCTTCCGATCGTCAGACGCGGAATTCAACTCCAGGACTGGAACGAAGTCGTAGCCGGCATAATTCTGAGTTTTGAACAAACGGAAAACTACGAGCGGCAGCGTGGTGCTGAAGGAAGTCGTGATGACTGGCACGATCGAAGTGTCGGTATCGACGATGCGGTCGCGAAGGGCGTCGGCAAATGGATGCCCGAAGAGTTGATCGCCCTCGCGGAACGACAAGGAAAGAAGTCTCCGTCATGAGTTTTCTCGACAATCTATTCCAGGATCCGAAATACCAAAACACCGATCCGCGTAAACCGGAAGAGATCGAAGATCAGGAGATCATTATCAGCCCTGACACGCGGCGCGAGAAACGAATACCGCCCGGACAATCACGCACCAAGAAGTGGCCCGTGCTCGATGCTCACGGGACACCCGAAATCGATCTTGCGAATTGGACGTTTGAAGTCGAAGGCCTAGTCGAGAATCATCTGAACTGGTCGTTGGATGAGTTCATGCAACTGCCGCCGGTGCGCGTCTACGCAGACTTTCATTGCGTGACACGCTGGTCGCGGCTCGACAATGTTTGGGGTGGTGTTTCAACAAAAGAGATTGCACGATTGGCTGGAGTGAAACCGGAAGCGAAGTTTGTGCTGGCTCTGGCTTACGATTACGGTTGGACCACGAACGTTCCAATCGAATACTTCCTCAACGAAGACTCCCTCTTTGCGTGGTCTCATGACGGCCAACCGATCCCACCCGAACACGGCGGTCCGGTGCGTTTGATCATTCCCCAGCTCTACGCCTGGAAGTCGGCCAAATGGATTAAAGGCGTGCGCTTCCTCGAACACGATGAGGCCGGCTACTGGGAAGAGGGCGGCTATCACATGCGTGGCGTGCCCTGGGGTCCGGACGACGGTGAACGATTCCGCTGGTCGTAAAAGAGTAATGTCAGATCGACCAGCAACAACACCAAAAGACGCAGCCGCAATAATCCTTTTACGGCAAGACACCGATCCCACAAATCCCGAAGTCTATTGGATTAAACGCAGCGATAAACTCGCGTTTTTGGGCGGGTTTCACGCATTTCCCGGCGGACAAATCGACGCCGAAGACGCCGAAGTCGACATCCGAAACGCACCGAATCCACAAATCGCGACGATGATCAGCGGCGCCGCGCGTGAGTTGTTCGAAGAGCTGGGTGTGCTTGTTGTTCGCGGCGGCGAAACACTCACGAAAGGCCAGCGAGTTTCAATCCTCGACGATCTCGAATCACGACGGATGTCATGGCCCGCACTCCTGAAACATTACGAGTTGTATCTCGACGCCGATGATTTCACTTACGTCGGCCGTTGGGTGACACCACCTTTCAACGCCAGACGTTTCGACACGTGGTTCTTTCTAGTTAAGTGTCCGCCGAGGCAGGAACCAGATGTTATTGAAGGTGAACTGGCGAGCGGCGAATGGCTGCCGGCGCGAGATGCTTACGATCGCTGGTTACAAGATCAAGTTGTTGCTGTGCCGCCGACGCTGCATGCGTTGAGAACTCTCGGCGCCGGCATCGCTCCGGATCTCGTCGAACGCTTCTTATCGATTCCACACGCGCACGGCGAAATAGCTCGCCGGATCACGTTTAGACCAAACTACATTTGTTTTCCGGTTCGAACACCAACCAGACCGCCTGCAACTCACACGTGTTGCTACATCGTTCACAACTCCAAAGAGATGCTGGTCTTCGATCCGGGTTCACCATGGGAAGATGAGCAGCAAGCGCTTGCTTCATGTCTCGACGAGATGATCGGTGAAGGCAGGCAAGTGCGCGAGATCATCATCACCCATTTGCACCCGGATCACGTCGGTGGAGTGAATGCACTCAAAGCACACCTCGGCGGCAACGTTCCTGTCGCTGCGCACGCAAAAACCGCCGAAGCGCTGAACGACATTCACGTCAATCGTGTAATCGAGGACAACGATCTCATCACCCTCGAAGGCGAACCGACTGTCACTCTGCGTGCTCTGCACACGCCCGGCCATGCTCTCGGCCATCTTTGCTTTCACGACGCCGACCGCGGCGTGCTGATCACGGGTGACAACATCGTCGGCGTCGGCTCAGTGCTGATCGATCCGCCAGAGGGAAACATGCGCGACTATCTCGACTCGCTCGAACGGATGCGATCGCTACCAAATCTCGGCATTCTTCTCGGCGGTCACGGACCCGCGGTCGCGACTCCATATCAAAAGATCGACGAATACATCTCACATCGACTCGAGCGCGAGCGGAACATTCTCGAAGCCGTGCGCGCCGGAGCGACCACCCCCAAAGAGATCGTCGAACGCGTCTACACCGATGTTTCTCCGAAAGCGTACGCGATGGCCGAACGCGCCGTGTTGGCACATCTCGAAAAGCTCCGCGACGACGGCTTAGTGGATGCAGATTACACAGATTCCATAAACCAGAGTTAGAATCTCTCCCCGACCAAAACATATGGATTACCCAAGAACCCTTCGCGAACTCAGGGCGGCCAGGTATCAACCCCTCTCCGTCAAAGACGAACTGCGCCTCAACCTAATTCAAAAAATGCGGGCGGGCGAGAAGTTGTTTCCCGGCATTGTCGGTTACCAGGACACGGTGATTCCGCAACTGGTCAATGCGATCCTGTCGCGACACAACGTAATCCTGCTTGGACTGCGCGGACAGGCCAAGAGCCGCATCATTCGCCTGCTGACCGATCTTCTGGACGAACGCATACCGATCATCGCCGGTTCTGAAGTCAACGACGATCCGTTCCGGCCGATCTCCGCTTACGGGCGACAGATGCTGGAGCAAAACGGCGAACTGACGCCTATCGAATGGATCGGTCGTGACGCGCGTTTTGTGGAGAAGCTCGCGACGCCTGATGTGACCGTGGCCGACATCATCGGCGATGTCGATCCGATCAAGGCAGCGAAAGGCGGACACCTGCTGAGTGATGAATTGACGATTCACTATGGTCTGCTGCCACGCGCGAATCGGGGCATCTTTGCCATCAACGAGTTGCCCGACCTTGCCGGCAAGATTCAGGTCGCGCTCTTCAACATCATGCAGGAAGGCGACGTGCAGATTAAGGGATATCCGGTGCGCCTCCAGCTCGACGTGATGCTCATGTTCTCTGCAAATCCTGAGGACTACACCGCACGCGGCAAGATCATCACGCCACTCAAAGACCGTATCGGCACCGAGATCATGACGCACTATCCGAAGGAACTGCCGTCGGCAATTGAAATCACGCGACAGGAGGCGTGGCTCGATCGTTTCGATACTCGCGATCAACTACTGGTGCCGGAATTTATTCGTGAAGTCGTCGAACAGATCGCGTTTGAAGCACGTGACGACAATCACGTCGACAAGCATTCGGGCGTCTCACAACGAATGCCGATCACGGTGATGGAATCGGTGGTTTCGAATGCTGAACGACGGGCGCTTTTGACTGCTGAGTCATTCGTTGTGCCTCGTATTTCCGATATCTACGCGGCAATCCCGTCGATGACGGGCAAGATGGAGCTGGAGTACGAAGGCGAACAGCTCGGCGCTAATCGCATTGCACGCGATCTGATCAAGCGTGCGGCTGGTGAGATTTTTGAAGGCTACTTTGTTGGTATCGATTTCTCCAGAACTGTGCAATGGTTTGACGAAGGAAACAAACTCCTGCTTGCTGATACTGCGTCGTCGTCGGAGTGTATAAATCTCATCGAGGCTGTGCCTGAGTTGTTGGAGACCGCGATGATTCCGTTTGATTTCCAACGATCCGATACCGGGAGGCTCATTTCAGCCTGTGAGCTGGTGCTTGAAGGTTTGTACGCGGAGAATAAGATCAGTCGTAACGAAGAGGGTGGTTACGCGGCTGTCACGAAGGCGAAGAAGGATCGACGCGGGATGATTTACGACGATCTGACTGAAACCGGGAAATACAGTTAAACCACAGATTACACAGATTATTTTTAAAATGAGTCTGCGTAATCTGTGGATGGGTTTTTGATGAAGTTTAAGTATTCAAAATTCCAGGGGTTTGACGTCTTCGGGATCAACCTGGGCGAGTTGATGGACGGTATGTCCGACTCATTGCTCGACTCCGGTTACGACGACGACTATTACTGGACTCGCCAGCGAAAGACTACCGACACTTCACTCGACGCTTTACGCCGCGCGTTGCTCCAGGCGCTCATGAACCAGGGACTTGTAAACGAGAACCAGATCCGTGAAATGCTCGCACAGAACGAAGGCAAGTTTCGCGGGTCGCTGCTCGAGGAATTATTGAATCAATTGATCGAGCGACTGGTTGAGGAAGGTTATCTGACGCTTCACGAAGAGTCACCACAACGAGCAGAGCAACGGCAAGGATCGCCTGGGCAGGGTGAGATGTTTCCGGAGCCACTGCCACGCGACGTTCGTTTCGAAGTGACAGAAAAAGGACTCGATTTTCTGGGTTACAAAACGCTCCGTAACCTGCTTGGCAGTTTTGGTAAAAGCGCCGCCGGACGCCACGATACCGTTTATCTCTCGACCGGCGTCGAAGCTGCTGCCGCAAGCAAACGTTACGAATTCGGCGACACGATCAATCTCGACGTCAACACCACTTTGCTCTCCGCGATTCAACGCGAAGGACTAAAGGTTCCGCTCAATCTCGAATATCGCGACCTGTACGTTCATCAGTGCGACTACCAGTCGTCGTGCGCAACGGTAGTGATGCTTGACTGTTCTCACTCGATGATTCTTTACGGTGAGGATCGATTTACGCCAGCGAAGAAAGTCGCGCTCGCGATGTCGCACCTGATTCGCACGCAGTATCCCGGCGATTCTCTCAAGGTGGTCCTGTTTCACGATGCCGCCGAAGAGTTGCCACTCGCTAAACTCGCGACCACGCAGGTTGGTCCATATCACACGAACACTGCCGAAGGTCTTCGTCTCGCGCGCCGTCTGCTCCAGGCACAACGCAAGGAGATGAAGCAGATCGTGATGGTGACTGACGGTAAGCCGACGGCCTGTTTCGTACAGACTTCCGTGGGCGCTAAAGTTATAAAGTCCGATAAAAGCCCGACTCGTCGCCTTTATAAGAATTCGATGGGCGGCGATCCGTTGGTCATGTCTGAAACTTTCAAGGAAGTTCAAGCCTGTCGCAAAGCCGGAATCATGATCAATACCTTCATGCTGGCGAGCGACTATTATCTTGTCGATTTTGTGAAGCAGATGAGCGCCATGACGAATGGCAAAGCTTACTTCGCCAACCCGGGAAATCTCTCGCAATTCGTACTGATTGATTTCCTCCGCCGCCGTACCCGACGCGTTAGATAATCGCCACAGGATCCGTGGCCGAAAAACCGATAATAATGCGCGACTCTAATAGATCGCAGGGGAGAAGTAATCCGTTATCACGCGGTAACCGTGTGCTCTTGCCCTATTTGATCCTGCTTATCGGCTTCGCCTTTACACTCATAGTCTATTACTACTTCTCCAAGCTCACCCGCGAACAGGACCAGATCAATTTCGATCGAATGGTCCAACAGGTTCAGGACAAGATTCGACTCAGAGTCGAGACGTCGGTCACCTTGTTGCGTTCTGGCACTGGGCTGTTTGCCGCCAGTGACTCAGTTCAAGCGCGCGAATTCGAGCGATTTGTCGAACAGATCGAGTTAGAAAAGAATTACCCGGGCATTCAGGGAATGGGGTTCTCACGACTTTTTACCGCCGCGGAGAAAGCAAACGTGATCGCGGAGATGAAACGTCAGGGCGTAAGCGATTTCAAAGTTTGGCCCGATAAGTCTCCGCGCAGCGATTACAGCGCCATCATCTATCTTCAGCCCGCAAACCCTCGTAACCAACTGGCCGTCGGCTTCGACATGGGAACGGAGCCGGTTCGGCGGCAAGCGATGGAAGAAGCGCGCGATTCAGGAAATCCAACGGCTTCGGGACGCGTGGAATTGGTCCAGGAAAAAGATGTTCCTGATCCCGACAAGCAGCCGGGATTTTTAATCTATGTGCCGGTCTATCGGAATGGCGCCACGGTCAAGTCTGTTGAAGATCGTCGTAATGCGCTCATTGGCTTTGTTTACAGTCCATTTCGAGTCGGGGACTTCCTCGCGCCTGTCACATCGGAAGGCGTCAGTTACCAGGTTTACGATGGCTCAGATTTGCTCAATGCAACGTCGAATGAATCTGCTGAAGAACCGGCGTTTTCTACTACGCGAACGGTGGATGTGGCTGGTCGTATTTGGACGGTTACCTTCGCTACCACACCTTCTTTTGCGCAGCGCTCCAGTAGATTTCTACTCAGGTTCACGCTGATTGCGGGCGCGCTGCTGAGTTTGCTTTTCGCTGCTGCCACGCGTGCCGAGACCCGCGCCCGCTCGCGTGCTGAACACTCCGCCGAGGAAGTCAAAAAATCTGAAACGACGATCAGAAACACGCTCAAAGAGCGTGAACGCGCCGAAGAAGCGCTACGCGAAACTGCCCAGGCATTACTCGTTGCCAATGAACGAGCGCTCCTCGAATATGAGCGGCTGCTCGAAAGAATCAAGGCGTTGGCCCAGGCGCTCGGAACGGCGCGAGAGCTGAACGCGATCTTCCGCGCGCTGCGTAAGTTCACCAACGTCTCGGTTCCGTGTAACGGATTCTTTGTTTCACTCTACGATCCGATTCGTGACGTTCGCACCGCTTGCTACGGTTGGGCAGATGGCGCTGAACTCGATGTGTCTGAATTACCACCGATGCAGGTCACGACAACCGGTCCGAACAGCCGCGCCGTGCGCACCGGCGAAGTGGTCATCACGAATGACTACATGCGAGCGACGCAAGCTAATCCTGGAGTTGTTGTCGGTCCTGACAACGGGAAGCGTCCCGATTCTTCGATGGCCGTGCCGATGGCGGTAATGGGCAGAATCATCGGCACGATCGAGGTGCAGAGTTACGATAAAAATGTCTATCACGCGGAACACGCCACGGCGATGAGCATGGCCGCAAATCTCACTGCCGTTGCGATTGAGAATGTGCGCTTGCTAAAACTCGAACGCACTGCGCGCGAAGCGGCGGAAGAGTCGAATCGTTTGAAAGACGAGTTTCTCGCCACTGTTTCACACGAGTTGCGCACTCCGCTGACAGCGATACTCGGCTGGTCCAGGCTCCTCGAAGGCGGCACGCTCGATGACTCCACGATGCAACAGGCAGTTGAAACTATCTGGCGCAACGCGAAGGCACAGGCCCAGATCGTTGACGACATTCTCGACGTGTCGCGCATCATCACCGGCAATCTTTATCTCGATCTTCATCCGCTGGAAGTTGTGCCCGTCGTCGAGAATGCCATCAACGTTGTCCGTCCGACTGCGGACGCGAAGGGAATCAAAGTCGAAACTTACTTCGACTCAGCGCCCGCAATGATCTCGGGCGATGCGAATCGATTGCAACAGGTAGTGTGGAATCTGTTATCGAACGCGGTGAAGTTTACGAACAGCGGCGGGCGTGTTTGCGTAAAGATATCGCAGGGTGGCGGAGCAGTTGAAGTAAGTGTTTCTGACACTGGGCAGGGAATCAGCAAGGAGTTTTTGCCGTACGTGTTTGATCGTTTCCGTCAGGCCGACAGCACCACGACACGGCAGCACGGAGGTCTCGGACTCGGACTCGCCATTGCGCGTCACCTCGTCGAGATTCACGGCGGTACGATTCGCGCAGAGAGTAAGGGAGATGGTCGCGGCTCTACTTTTACAATCAGGCTGCCACTGCTCGAAGCGAGTGTGGGCCGGAACGACGTTGTGGATCAGAATCAGCATCAACTGGCGCAATCGCAGCAGTTACTATCAGGCGTAAACGTCCTGATTGTTGACGACGATTCGGATACACTGACGCTGATGACAACCGCGCTGACGAGACGTCAGGCTAATGTCATCGCCGTCTCTTCTGCGGGCGAGGCCATCCAGGCGATCACGCGGAAGCGGCCGGACGTGTTAGTGTCGGACATTGCGATGCCCGACGAAGACGGGTACGGTTTGATCGAGAAGGTACGTTTGCTCGAGAACGGTGCGTCAGACAATATTCCGGCGGTGGCTATCACCGCATATGCAAAAGACGAGGATCGCGAACGAGCGTTGTCAGCCGGATACCAGATTTATCTGGCCAAACCCGTGGAGTTGACGGAGCTGATTTCGGTGGTCGCGCGCGCAGCAAAGCGAGATTTTTAGATGCCAGTAGTTCAGATTAACGATATTCAGATGGCCTACACCGATGAGGGCGCCGGGCGTCCGGTCGTGTTGATTCATGGCTATCCATTCAATCGATCTTTGTGGAACGAGCAGGTTGCTGCACTAAGTGGGTCGTTTCGCGTGATCGCGCCTGACCTGCGCGGTTTCGGTGAGAGCGATTCGTCAGACGGATCGTCCACGATGAGTCGCATGGCTCAGGATGTAGCGGCTTTGTTGGACCATCTTGAAATTCCGCGCGTCACGATCGGTTCACTGTCAATGGGTGGATACGTAACGCTCGCGTTTTATAAACAGTTTGCTTCGCGTGTGCGGGCTTTGATTCTGGCCGATACGCGTGCGCAAGCTGACACGGAAGAAGCAAAACAAAACCGAGCGCAACAAGCTGAAAAGGCTCTCGCAGAAGGTATGGCCGGGATCGCTGATGCGATGTTGCCAAAGCTGCTCACCCCGGAAACTGTGAGCAAACGGCCCGAAGTCGTGAAGCGTGTTCGCGACATGATGTTGAAGACCAAGCCCGAAGGAGCAGCCGCAGCGTTACGTGGAATGGCGGAACGTGACGATCAAACGTCGCTGTTATCGAAGATCACTGTACCGGCGCTGATTCTCGTCGGCGCCGAAGACGCGATCACGCCAGTTGCCGACAGTGAGAAGATGAATGAGCGCGTGGCGGGTTCGCGTCTGGTGGTGTTGGAAAATGCGGGACACGTTTCCAACCTCGAGCGCACGGAAAAGTTCAACGAAGCGTTGCTGGATTTCCTGCGTGAGTCGTCCAGCTAAACTAATGCCGGCTTACAAAAAATTTACTATCGAAGAGCGCGTGCGCTGGGGTGATGTCGATGCGGCGCGCATTATTTTTTACGGCGCTTACATCCACTTCTTCGAGTATGCCGAGACGGAGTTGTTTCGCTCTGTTGGGTTGCACTACGGTGTGTTTTTCGATGAGATGAAGATTTGGCTGCCACGCGTGCATCTTGAATGTGATTTCCATCGCATTGCACGGCTCGATGATTTGTTGGAAGTCAGCGTTTATGTGGGACGATTTGGGACGAAGTCGATGAAGTTGAATTTTGAAGTGCGTCGCAAGGGTAGTGAAGAGCTGTTGGCGACTGCGCATTTCGTCCTTGCGGCAGTTAATCAGGAGACGTTTGAAACTGTTCCGATTCCTACGGAATTGCGTGAGAAACTGGCGCCGTACAACGCTAACGAAGATCAGAAATGACCAACAACATTGCACTCGAAGGCCTCGATGAAAAGACGATCGATCGAGATCCAATCAAGCAGTTTCAGGCGTGGTTCAACGACGCCATCGCCGCGCAACTTCCGCTGCCCGAAGCGATGACACTCGCAACCGCAACGCCCGACGGTAAACCTTCGGCACGCATGGTGTTGCTCAAGCAAGTGGATGACGAGGGTTTTGTTTTCTTTACTAACTACAACAGTGCAAAGGCCAAGCAGTTGGATGCAAACCCGTATGCGGCGCTCGTCTTTTATTGGTCTCGACTCGATCGCCAAGTGCGCGTCGAAGGAAGTGTTGTGAGGACGTCGGCGCAGGAGTCGCGTGATTACTTCAAGACTCGTCCCCGCGAGAGTCAGATTGGGGCGTGGGCTTCAGCACAAAGCGAAGTGGTCTCGGGCCGCGAGGCCCTCGAGCAACGAGCCAGGGAATTGGAAGCTTTGTATTGTGATCGTGAAATCGATTGCCCCGAACATTGGGGTGGGTATCGATTAAGGCCGGAGCGGATTGAATTCTGGAAAAGCCGCATCGGCCGGCTTCACGATCGGATTCTTTACCAGCGGGCTTCTAGTGGCTGGACGATCTCTCGCCTTGCACCATGATCCAATCGAGGGCGGCCACGGAGGACCGCCCCTACAGTACGTCCCGAGAAGCCTGATGGAATTACGAAATGAGGAACGTAC
>DATEIS010000304.1:0-12748 GCA_035278765.1 Pyrinomonadaceae bacterium
TGGGATCTCAACTGGTCTTATCGAAGTTTATTGTCTGGTTATCAAATCGCGATGGTCATGCCGGAGAAATTGCAGCCGGGACCACTCGCCGGAAAAATCAGCTTTTTTGCCCCAGTATCACTCTTCTTCTTTTTCTTCCTCATGATGATCATCACCACAATGCGCGGCATCGATCTTCACCCCATGAATTACTTTTTCCTCGCTGCCGCGTTCTTCTCCTTCCATCTGCTTTTGGCGTACCTCGTCGATCACATATCGATTCACGCGGCGTTTGCCGTGTCGTCGTTAGTGTCGGTGTTTCTGGTCGTGAGTTATCTGCGGCTGGTCGTGGGGCTGCGATTCGCGAGCAGAGAGGCTGCCATCGCGCAGTTTATCTACCTCGTGATGTTTTCCTACGCCTTCTTCCTGAAGGGCTTCACCGGGCTCGCAATCACCATCGGTTCGGTCTTGACGCTCTTCGTGGTGATGCAGATAACGGGTCGCATCCGCTGGGCAGATAAATTCAACATGAAACCGGCTCAGGAACCTGTTAATACCCCGGCAGCATAGAACGTCTTAACTCTGTAGCCACGATTGAACTTCGCGGGCACCGGGCGCGTATACCGCCCCGACCGTCCCGAACCCAGAGTTATGAAAGCTATTCTGTCCTTTTACTCCGATGCCCTGAAGATTGCTCTGCAGTCGATCTTTGCCCATAAACTGCGGGCTTTCTTGACACTTATCGGAATCATTATCGGCGTGGCCTCGGTGGTCACGGTCGGCGCCTCGATTAGCGGTCTCAATACCTACGTCGTCGAGAGAATCAGCAAAGTTCTGGGCAGTAATCATTTCATGATTGCCCGCATGGCCTTCTCGGGGCACATGGACGACGAAGAGTTTGAGCGACGCAATCGACGCAACAAGAGGCTCAACTGGGACGACTACGAGTGGGTTCGCGATCATTGTCCTTCGTGTTCTGAAGTCGGCGCTGGAACTGGAAGCGGCACGGATCTGAAGCAGGACGGAATCGAGTTTCCGGGCGCGCAGGTCTTCGGTCACACGGCCAATATGGTCGATATCGAAGACAAAACGATCGAATTTGGGCGATTTATTTCAAACGAGGACGTGCAACGCTCGGCGCTTGTCGTCGTTCTCGGCGCCGATATCAAAGAGAAGTTTTTCCCGAATCAGGATGCGATTGGCAAGACACTCAAAGTTCGGGGTTTGCCAATGCGTGTTATCGGTGTGGAGGAAAAGCGCGGCTCTTTCTTTGGCGACTCGTTCGACCGTCATATTTACATTCCGGTAACCACGCACATGCAGATCTTCGGGCGTAACGGTCTCCAGATTCACGGCTCGGCTAAAACACGCGAAAATTTTCAGGGAGCGATCGAAGACGCACGCGTGGCGATGCGCATTAAACACCGCCTCAACGGAAACGAAGAAGACGATTTTGGACTCGTGAATGTTGAGGAACTTAACAATCAGATCGATGAGTTTACTGGCACGATTGCAAAGGTTGTTATTCCCATCACGCTCATCACGCTCGTCGTCGGCGGCATCGTGGTGATGAACATCATGCTCGTGAGCGTCACGGAAAGAACTTTTGAAGTCGGACTCCGAAAAGCAGTGGGCGCTACGCGACGGCAGATCCTGATGCAGTTCTTGATCGAGTCGGGAATCCTTTGTGCGCTGGGTGGCGTGATGGGCTTGTTAATCGCCTGGGGTATTACGACTGCAATCACAGTGCTGGCATCGATCACGATGACGATAACGATCGGTTACATCATCCTGGCATTAGGAGTCTCGACAATAGTCGGCATGATCGCGGGCATCTATCCGGCGTTCAAAGCTGCCCGGTTGGATCCGATTATGGCTCTAACGAAAGCGTAAGACGGGTTAATGAAGTTACAACTGCCAAAAGGTATGTTGCGCGAGACGCTGAAGATGGCGCTCGACAGCGTTCGCGGTCACAAGTTCCGCAGTTTTCTTACGGTGCTCGGAATCGTGATCGGCGTGATGACCGCGATCTCGATCGCGTCGCTGTTGACCGGCATGCGGCAAAGTATCGTGGCAATTATCGAGGAGTATGGAACAAACAATATCTACGCATTCCATCTCTCGACTGGTCCACGCACGAGTGAAGATCGCTCTGAACGACTTCGGAAACCGCTGACAGTCGCCGACGTCGAAACAATCAAAGCCCAGGCTCCAGCCGTGGACGACGTTGCGCACGTCGCTCCAAACGTCGGCTATGGCGGCGGACCGTTTGACGACAACGTCACTTACCAGGGGCGCAACTATCGTTGGGGAAATACGTCAGGAGTATCGGCAAACTACGCTGATATCACCAACATCGTTATTAAAGAAGGGCGCTTCATCACCGATTCCGACGATCAGCAGCGAGCGAACGTGATGGTGATCGGTGTCAACGCTGCGGAAGCGCTCTTCCCGGGCTACAACAACATTGCCGGCGCTCAGGTACGAATGGGTGGCTACAATTTCGAGGTTATCGGCGTGCTCGAAAAGCGCAAGGCCGGATTCTTCGGCGAGAACGAAGAAGACAACGCGGTTTACATTCCGTATCGCACCGCACAAAAAATTGCGCCTGCAAAAGGTTATTTACTAATGATCATCCGCGGCAAGACCGGCCTGGTACAGGAAGCGCTGACGCAGTCGGAAGAAATCCTGCGGCGGCGGCGTGCCGTGAAGTTTGGCGATCCAAATAACTTCGACATCAAAACCGCAGATAAGTTTATCGAACAGTTTGACAGCATCACCGCGATGGTCGGATTGATCGCGATTGCGATCTCGAGTTTGGGTTTGCTGGTCGGCGGTATTGGCGTGATGAATATCATGCTCGTCAGTGTCACCGAACGCACGAAAGAGATTGGTGTGCGCAAGGCAATTGGCGCGCGACGTCGCGATATTGTGCGACAGTTTCTCTTCGAAGCGATGATGCTGACGTTTCTTGGTGGTACGTTGGGAGTAGTGCTGGCTATCGGCATCAGTCAATTACTAATTCTCCTGTTTCCAAGCATGCCGGCGTCGATTCCAACCTGGGCCGTTGTCACAGGTCTCACTGTGTCGATTGGCGTTGGACTTATCTTCGGTGTGTGGCCCGCCCGCAAAGCCTCGAAACTCGATCCGATCGAGTGTCTGCGTTATGAATAATCCGCAGATTGCGCAGATTTAATGTTAATCTGCGTAATCTGTGGATAGAGACTTCGTCAAAGAATTTCTTACCTACCTGCAAGTCGAGAAAGGCCTCGCGCGTCTTTCTCTTGAGAGTTATCGACGCGATCTCGATCGACTGCAAGCCTGGGCCAACAAGAACGGAAAACAGATTGCTGATCTCTCACGAGCAGACTTGCGCAAATGGATTGCGAGTCTTTCGCGTGAAGGTCTGGCGCCGACATCGATTGCTCGCGCTGTTAGTGCGACGCGTGGGTTCTTCAAGTTTCTAATGCTCGACGGTCATATCAAGTCGCATCCGGCGGAAGATCTGGATACGCCGCAGCGCTTCAGTTACCTGCCGAAGTTTCTCACTGAAGACGAGATCAATCGTTTGTTTGCCGCGCCGGATGTCTCGACTGAAGAAGGAATACGCGATCGTGCGGTGCTCGAAATCATGTACGCGACGGGCCTGCGCGTCTCCGAGCTTGTCGGTTTGAGACACGTAGACCTTGATCTGCTGGCAGGTCTCGTTGTGTGTCATGGTAAAGGAAACAAAGAGCGACGTGTGCCGCTTGGCAAAAGTGCTATTCACTGGCTGCAACAGTACGCTGCTGTAAAAGCCGGCTATGGGAGACAGAGTACGCCCAACGTGTTCCTGCACCGCGGTCGGCCGTTCACACGACAGCTTGCGTGGTCCATGATCAAGGGGCATGCAGAAAAGGTGGGGATCAAAAACGTTTCGCCGCACACGTTGCGACACAGCTTTGCGACTCACCTGCTACAACACGGCGCCGATTCACGATCCGTTCAGGCACTGCTCGGGCATAGTGATATATCGACGACGCAGATCTATACGCACATAACCGATGTGCATTTGCGATCTGCATACGACCGCCATCATCCGCGGGCTCGGATCAAATCGTAGACATGTTTAGGATTACTGAGCCTAGTGAGCAGGATGCCGTTGAGTTCGTAAACAATCAACGCAATTTGCCATTCACATACGCGGAAGTTGGAGCTACAAACACGACCCCACCATCGTCGGGCTACAACGTCGATCACAACCGCATTCAATTAGGGACAGGCGAGGCGATTTACAAGGCTGGTGTTGAAGCGTTGAAGAACTGGCGCCAATTTGATCTTGGCTGGGTGACGGTTGTGCCGCGGGGCGTGCCGATTGAAGTCGGAGCGACGGTGGCTGTTAAAGCAAAAGCGTTTGGATCGTGGTCGTTGAATGCGTCTCGCGTTGTTTACACGATTGATGAGACTAGGCGGTTTGGATTTGCGTATGGCACCTTGCCGGATCACGTCGAACGCGGTGAGGAACGATTCCTGATCGAATGGCTGCCGGACGATTCAGTCTGGTACGACATCCTCGCCTTTTCCCGCCCGAAACACCCGCTCGTCAGGCTCAGCTCTCCGTTAGCTCGAATGCTCCAGAAACAATTCGCCCGCGATTCGTTAAGTAAGATCCGTGAAATCTGTGGCTAAAACTTCTATCGCAGTTCTACACGGCGGTGAATCCTTTCCGAGTTTACGAAAGATCAAATCGACACACTCTTCCGCGAGACTGCGATAAGTCGTGAGTTTTCCGCCGACGATCGAGAGCAGGTTCGGAAGTCGAGGGTGTTCGCGGATGAAGTGTCGCCGCGTAATATTCTCTTCAGCTTTGTCGCCGGTGACAGGCAGTGGTCGCACGCCGGAATACGTGTCGAGAATGTTGCCGCGCGTGAGACCTGCGCCCGGAAAAGCAAGATTAGTCTCGGCGAGCAGATAGTCGATTTCCCATTGTTCGCACCGGACCTCATCCGGGTTATCTTCAAAGCGAACGTCCGTTGTTCCAATCAAATACTGCTTGTTCCAGGGAATGATAAAGATGGGTCGCCCGTCGCTGCGTGCCTCCAGGTAGATCGCATTCGAAGGCGCGGTGGGAAAGGGCGGGACGATAAGGTGACTGCCCTTTGTTCCCCCAATCAGCTTCGGACTTTCAACAGGCACTTGCTCCAGCACGTAGTCGATCCACGGTCCGGCAGCGTTGATCACCATGCCAGCTTCAGCAAAGTGTTTCTGACCATCTTCAGAAACCAATTCGACACCGGAAACCTTCCCATTCTCGACTGCAAAACCCGTTACAAGCGTATGTGTGAGAACCTCCGCGCCGAATTCGCGCGCCGAGCGCACGTTTTCTTGTACAAGACGCTCTGGAAACTCGACCTGCGCGTCGTAATAAAGCGCCGAGCCAACCAAACCTTCCGGATTCAATCCCGGCCACCGCTCAAGAGTTTGCGCCCGCGAAAGCATTCGATGACCCGGCAACGACTTCCCCCACGAAAGCAGGTCGTACAGGATCATCCCGGCACGAATCGTTAACCGCCCGCGTCTGCCCGCTTTGTAAATCGGAATCGCAATCGGAAGAGGCTTAACGAGATGTGGAGCAATCTTCAGTAAAGTTTCGCGTTCGCGTAATGACGCACGCACGAGGCCAAACTCAAGGTGTTCGAGATAACGCAGACCACCATGAATGAGTCGCGTTGAGGCGCTGGTCGTACCGCAACCCGGGTCGCCTTTATCGATCAACAAAACTTTCAACCCGCGCATAGACGCGTCGCGAGCGATCCCCGCGCCGTTGATTCCGGCGCCGATTATCACCACATCATAAGGAGACCCTCGCACCATATCGTGTCAGCCGTGCACTGTCTCAGTCACGCTCGCGTTCATTCGATCTTAATGTGCGCTTGCGCACTTGGCCCATCAAAAATTTGAGTTCTCTAAATCGCTGAACACCCGTTGCCTTAACCCTCAAACCCGCTTTGAGAAGTCTCAAATCTCTCCATGCTCCATTTAAAGGCGACGCGCGGGCATGCACTTTGCCGCGCCTTTTCGCAGCGCCGCACTTCAGTCCAAGAAGGAGCATAACAATGCAAGTCTCCCGACTAAAAACCAGCCTTATCCTTTTGGCTCTCCTACTCACTCTCTTCTCTTTAACAATCACTGCCCGCGCTGACGACGACGAAGATGATGCCGATGACGACTACGACGTAAAAGCACGGGTCGTCCGCATCAGCCTGATAGGCGGCGAAGTGAATCTAAAACGCAACGGCAACCAGGATTGGGAATCACTCCGGCTGAATTACCCGCTAGTAGAGGGCGATACCGTCGCTACCGATAAAGATAGCCGTCTCGAGATTCAGATCGACGCGCGAAACTTTGTCCGGCTCGCCGCGAATTCGACTCTGCGCATCGTCACTTTGCGCGACGAGGGCATAGCGTTGAGCGTCGTCGAAGGAACAGCAACGGTTCGCCTCGCAAAATTTGATCGTAAACGCGAATACTTTGAAATCGACGCGCCTCGCACCACGATGGCCGCGGAAAAAGAGGGCTCGTACCGGATCGACGTGCCCGGCGACGGTCGAGTCCGTTTGACCGTGCGTGATGGCGGCAGCGCTCGAATTTATTCTGACACGTCCGGGTTTGCCCTGCGCGATGGTCGCACCGCTGAGCTTATCGTGAGTGGCGAAAACATGGGCGACTGGGAGTTTTCTGCGGCTGCGTCACGCGATGCGATTGACGATTGGGTTAGCGAGCGTGAGAAGGATCTCGCACAACGGCTCAAATACGACGTCAAGTATTATGACGAATCCGTTTGGGGCGCGGAGGATCTCGACGCCTACGGCGATTGGTCCCACACAGACGACTATGGCTGGATTTGGCGGCCGCATTCCACGACGGTCAGCACGTTTAGCGATTGGGCGCCGTATCGTTATGGCCAATGGTCCTGGTGTCCGCCTTACGGCTGGACGTGGATCGGATATGAACCGTGGGGTTGGGCGCCTTATCACTACGGTCGTTGGGTCTATCACAACGGCTACTGGGCCTGGGTTCCACGAAGCAACTTCAACAAGAAGCGCAGCTGGTGGCGTCCGGCACTCGTCGCGTTCGTGTTCGACATTTCGTTCGGCAACGACGTTTGCTGGTACCCGCTGTCGTATTACCAGAGAGATCCACACTCGCGCCGGTATCGTCACGATCGCGATCGCCGTGACCGTGATGGCCGTGATACCCGTCACGATCGTCCGGGATACGGAGGAGGTGGACGACGAGATCGTCGCGACGATGGTCCATGGCGTGGGGTGACGCGCATTCCGCGCGGAGATTTCGGTAATCCTGATCGTCGTGGACGGGGGGTTGACGAAACGGCTGGGCGCCGCGTGATTAATAACGATCCGGAGGTCGCAGCTATACCGGGTCGCGGTGGAGCCGGCGGGAATGGTCCTATTGGACGTAATCGTGACGGCGACAACTCGGATCGTCCGGGACGAAGATATCCTCGTCGCGATATTCCCGATCGACCAACGGGCGCCGCGGATCGTGCTCCGGGTGCTCCTCTCGATGAAGATCTGAGACGCACTCGAATCTTCCGTGGACGAGAACCGAAACGAGATTCGTCACAGCCGGTCAACACCGCGGGGTCCCCGAGGAGGGAAAGGGAAACGCCCTCAACCGGTGCGGTTAATCGTCCGGAACCTGTGGCGGCGCCAAGCGCAAGTGAACCTCGTCCCGAAATGCCGGCGTCACCGGATCAACCGCGCGACGGACGTCCGGGTCGCGGCAACAGGCGGAATGGGGATGGAAGTGAACGGACACCGCGCAACGTTCCCGAGGCAGGCAATACCGCTGAGCCGCCGCGAACTGAGCAACCGGCAGCCACGCCGGTGCCTGAGCCGAAACCGGAGACACCTGCGGAACCTGAACGGCGACCTGAACGACGTCAGCCACGCTTCGAACCACGTCCGGATCGAAATGAGCCAAGACCGGATCGGGAACGACGTCCTGAGCGCCGTACGGAAGAACCTTCAGAGCCTCGTTCTGAAGAACGACCAGCGCGCCCAGATCCTCCACGCGTTGACACGCCGCGTCCCGAACGCACCGAGCAACCGCGTCCAGAACGCACCGAGCAACCGCGTCCGGAACGCACCGAACAACCGCGCCCGGAACGCACCGAGCCACCACGGCCCGAGCGACGACCTGAACCACGATTTGAACCCCGACCAGAACCACCACGTTCTGAAAATCGCCCATCCCGTTCGGAGCAGCCACGATCGGAACCGCCTCGTTCCGAAAATCGACCGCCGCGGTCCGAATCACCACGCTCCGAGTCGCCACGTCAGGAAGCGCCGCGATCGGAATCGCCACGGTCCGAACCTCAGCGTTCGGCGCCACCGCCGCGTTCAGATCCACCAGCGCGGTCTGAATCGCCTAAAAGCGAATCACCACGGCAGGTTCCAGTAAAACCAGACAACCCAATGTTGTAAACAGGGGCGCACAAAGGCACACGAGTCACAATTCTTTTTTGTGACTTGTGTGCCTTTTTGTGGCTAAAAAACTTGTGGCTAAGGTTCGATCGTGAGGCGTGGCAATTTGCGTACGTTGCCATCGACGACGGAATCGGTTTCACCAATCTGCGTGGCGCCCATGCGTTTGTAAAAACCCGCGGCATTCGGATCGGATGAAATCTCAACCGATCCAACATCGAGCTGCGCAGCCCGTTCCATCGCGTCGAGAAACAATTCTTTACCGAGACCTGTGCCGATAACCGACGGCGTTACCCACATGTGCTCAAGCTCGGCCTTGTTGCCTGCGATACAAAGCGCGTAGAAACCACGTATCTCGCCGTTCTCTTCAGCGACGTAAACATGATTGTCACGAATGAAATCGGATGAAATGGTGAGGTCCGATTCCCAGTGTTTGATCCAATGTTCGGGATAACCCCAGTGACGCTTCGCATCGAGTGCGATGGTTGTCAGCGTCGCCGCTTCTTCGGGTGATGAGCGCCTGATCATTTTACGGCAATTGCCAGCTCGTCCCATCCGCGTAGTCGATACGCACGAGGATTACGCGACCATCGAGGGTTCCACGCTCGTTATTATTGAGCGCCGTAAGACTAATTGTTTTAGTCGGAGGTTTAGTGATCGTGACGACCAGCTCTTTGGTCTTCCCAGGAGAGATTTTTTCTACACTCGTAAACTGCTGGCGACCTATTTCGTTTTCGGTCCCACGTTCAAGAAAGATGTAATCCCAATCAACTGACTTGATTGCTTTATCGCCTGAGTTCTTTAGCGTCGCCTTGTAGACAAACACGTAGCGCGACGGCTGGTTCTTGTGTTTGGCTGCGATATTTGCGGCGTCGGCTTTCGCTTCTCGTCTTATCCTATCTACCTCGGCCGAGTTTCCACGCTTCGCGTCTTCGATTCTTCTTTCGTTCCTCTGACGCGCCCTGGTCTCGTCGAAGTTTTCAATTGGGCCACTGAACGGATCGCGCTCCCAGCCGATGCGCTCCTTGCTCCAATTGAATTTCACCACTTCAACACTGGGCTGCTGTGCGCACACAACTCCTGCGCACAGCAGCACCAGAATTATCGCAGCAGGCCTCATTGCAAGCCCATTATAGACCTAAAACACGTAGCGGACACCGAGGATAATGCGCCGGTTACCGCCATCAGTATCCCACTGCCGCAGGAAACCGGGAGCGGTAACAACTGAATTCGGAGTTCCGAAGTCGCGAGTGTTGGTGGCGTTAAAGAAATCAGCGCGAATTTGCAGCCGCTGATTTTCACCGATTCTCGTGTTCTTCAGTAAACCGATATCCACGTTGTTGAGTCCGTCGGCACGAAGGCTATTGCGGCCTGCATTACCGATGCGCTCGCGGGACGTCAAAGCTCTGAAAAGAGCATTTCCGGTGGTCGCGTCAACCACACCGCGAAGCGCAAACAACTCCTCAACGCTCATTCTTGAAACGTCGAGATTTGTATTCACATTTGCACGAGTCGCAATGCCGATGGCTGAAGCGAGACCTCCGAGCGTTCCGGAAATGTCACTCGGATTCAATGGTGAAAATGGCGCGCCACTCTGGAAGTTGAAGTTCGAATTGAGCTGCCATCCACCCAAAATGCGTCCGGCGAAGCCATTCTGCTCGCGGTAGAACGGCAACTCATAAACAAAGTTTCCGGCCAAACGGAGTGGACGATCGTACGACGATCTTGCTCTGTCCAACCGCCGGTTGTACGGATCCTGCGCGAGCGCGATCTCCGCGTTTGAATTGTTGAAGATCTCCGACATGCTGTCGATAAATGAGCTCCACGTGAAGTGAACACCGGCGCTAACTCCCCGGCTCAGACGCTTCTCCATACTCGCTTGCAGCGAGTGATAAATGGAAGAACCGGAGTTTGCACGGAGGCGAATTGGGCCGATAGATGGATCGGTACGGACAGCCGGGTCCGGCGGGATCGGCGGGGTTGCATTCGGATCACCCGCCGGAGGGGTGCTCCTGAAGCGCACCGGATTTCCATCAATACTTTCGAAAAGTCCAGTACCCTTCGAGCCAACGTAACCAACACGGAATACTAAATCACGTGTCGCTTCGCGCTGAAGTTCAAAACTGAACGAATCGTAAACCGGCGAATGGAAATCTTCGGTGACCTGCGTTCGAGTGAGATTAGCGATGACCGGATTGCGCGTTTGCAAGGTTGCGAATGCATTTGGCACGTTTTGATCGTTGAAGGCCGCCACAAACGGGAACGAACTCCAGATGTTCAGTGCAATGTTTGTGTAAGCATAATCGTGTGTTCGCGTGTAGCCACCACGAATGACGAGTTTGTCACCACCAGTAATCCAACCCATGATCCCGTTGTTACTGGTTTGCGGATTCCAGTTGAACCCGAGTCGCGGTTGCCAATTGTTTGTGTCGCGTCCCGGAATCGGCGTTACGCGGAAACGTGGATCGTTACCTGAAGCAGCAAATACCGGATCGTTGAATTCGACTAAATCCTGAATCGGCTGTCCAGCATTCTCGTAACGCATTCCCAACGTAAGGGTAAAGTTTGGTTTGATCTTCCACTCGTCCTGTCCGTAGAGATAGAAGTCGTGCCAGTCGAGATGCAGCACGCGAGCTACGCCGGTCAGGTCTCTATTGATCTGAACGTTGGCAAGATCGGCCACGAAGTTATTGAGATTGGTATAGACGAGATGGCCGCGCGTAGTTGGCTTGAACAGTTGATGCAACTGGCTGCGGTGGATGTCGACACCAAATTTCCAACCGTGATTGCCGGTCGTGTACGACAGGTTGTTTTGAATTTGGTAAGTGTTGCGGACTGACTGCTGCGGAAGATTAGCTGCGAGACCAATCGCCGTGCGAGTGGCGCCTGCATTTAGACCCGTCATTCCCAAATCAGTGATCTGGATCGATGGGATTGCTTCAGCCTTTAAATCCGCAGCCACAGTGGCGCTAGCCGCACGCAGGTAAGCCAGGCGCAGTTCGTTGACCATCTTGGAACTCAGAATACTGTTAAGCGAGATATTCACGCCCTGATTACGCGAAACGTTCGACGACTCGTAACCGGCAGGTGTCGATTGGCCCGCGCCGACAGTGTCCTGATCCTGATAGATGTAGCGACCGTTGAGCATGTGGTTGCTGCTCAGGCGGTGGTCAAGACGAATTGATTGTTGCCAGTCGTTGAATACGAACGAGCTGGAGCCGGTGAGCGAGCCGAGTGGCACGGTGAAAGTTTGTCCGTTGGCTGTAAACGTTCGCGATTGTCCATTGGGCGACTGCGCCGCCGGCAGGAAATTCAACAGCGCCTGCACTTGTGGTCGACTTCCAACCTGTTGCTGCAGGATTTGTCGCCCGGCTTCAGTCGGCACGCCTTGAATCGTGACGCCCTGGCCCAAGCGTCGATCCCACCAACGCTGCAATGCGAAGAAGAAAAAGGTGCGGTCACGACCACTAATATAAGTTGGACCACCTTCTCCAAAGCTCGGCAGGTGCAGTGGACCACCTATCGTCATTCCCAACTGGTTCTCAATTCGGAACGGAGCGATTTGATTCGATTTGACCGTGGAGGCTTTGTTGCAAAACCCTCCATTCTTGTTCAGGTTGCTGCACGCGTTGAGATGGTTGTCGTTATGGAACAAGAAAGCGGAACCGTGGTACTCATTGGATCCACTCTTGGTAATGGCATTGAAAACCGAACTGCTATTGCGTCCATATTCCGCGCTGAACTGGTTCGTCACCAGTCTTACTTCCTGGATCAGGTCGGGGTTGTTCAATTGCACAACGCCGCCGCCCACACCAAAGTCGTTATTGTCCTGACCATCGAGCAGGAAGTTATTCGATCGCAAGCGACCGCCGTTTGACGAATAGTTAATGCCGTTGGTGAAACCTGCCTGGTTGGATTGCAACTGGCTCACACCGGCGGCGGAAAGCGCCACGTTATAAACATTACGATTGGTGGCGATTGGCAATTCAGACAACCGGCGAGAGTCAAAGCGTGTTCCGACCTCGCTGGTCGTCGTGTTCAAGATGGAAGCGTTCTCAACTATGTTAACTACTTCCGTCACGCCACCAGCTTTCAGTTGGACGTCGACTGTGGCTGCCTGATTCAACACGAGGCTAATTCCCGACTGAACGTATTTGGCGAACCCGGTGGATTCGACAGAAACTTCGTAGTCGCCGACGGGTACACCAGTAAACCGGTAGCGGCCGTCTCCGTCAGTCGTGGTGCTGCGCGTTTCGTTGGTTTTGACGTTTCGCACTGTC
>DATEIS010000305.1:0-7015 GCA_035278765.1 Pyrinomonadaceae bacterium
GTTACCGATGGTCGATTGCGTCGTAATGGGAGCGGTGTTAGTGAACCGAACGATTGGCGTGTCGTTCCCGTCAGCTATGTTGACGAGCGTGGTGCGCAATCCGAGTCCATACCGGAATTCACCAACTGTCGTCGTTGAATATAGGTGAGTCCATGTAAGTCCAAAGTTTTGCTGTTTATGATTTTGGTCTGCGCGCTCACCGGGGATAATGTCTTCCGCTTCAAACCGCTGGCGAGTGTATTGCCAGCGCGCCGTGAACGTATCTGACTCCTTCGGATTCCAGTCCAGCCGTCCTGAATAGTCGCGCGCCGGAAAATTGAATCCCTGCACGGTGCGGAAGACGCGTGGACCCGCCGCTGGATCATTCGGAACCGCATTCCCAAACCGATCGATAATGTTTTGGATGAACGCACGATTAGCAGGCGTATCGTTTGCTGGTGTCTGCTTGAACCAGTTCGCAGGATTGCGCTCGGCGACGGTAAACACATCGCGGTTGAAATTATTCGCACCGGTATTTTCCGTATGGTCGAAGCTGATAAATGCGAACAGACGGTTCTGTAATATGGGGAAACCCGAAGTAAAACCAAACTGATTACGGCGGTTAACTCCTTTTTTCACGCCCGGGGCGAAAACGTTATTAGTTGCGTTCAGGGCACTGTCGTTGTGATACCAGTAAACGTCGCCGCTCACTCGGTTAGTGCCGGCCTTGGTTTGGACCAACACCACGGCGCCATATCCACGCCCAAACTCGGCAGTGAAGTTATTTGTAATAACCTGAAATTCCTTGATGGTGGAGAGAGACGCTCCCTGGCGATTCTGATTCTCCGAGGAGTCGTCGTTATTCACTCCGTTGATCTGAAAAGTCGCGCCACGTGTGCCGGTACCGTTGAAATTAACGGACGATCCGGAGGACGCGGTGGGATTGTTTTGTCCCGAAGTTGGGTTCTCCTGAAATCCCGTGAACGTTTCCGCGAGCGTCAGGAAACTTCCCTGGTTGAAGGTAGGCTTGTCCGCAATCTCCTGCGCGTTGAGTGAGCCCTTGATCTCCGCGTTCGTCGTATTGATTGGAGCGGCTTCAGAAGTTACCACCACAGCTTCTGTAACGGCGCTCGGACTCAACTCGAAGTTGACTACGAGCGTTTGGTTCAGACCCAACTCGATGTTTTCCTGGGCCACCTTGCTGAAGCCGGGGCCAGTGGCAGTGATCGTGTAACGGCCGAGCGGCATGAAAGGCGCGAGATAAACACCTTCGCTTCCTGTTTTCAGAGTGCGCTCCTGACCTGTCTCCATATTGCGGATGACTACGTCAGCGCCGGGAACGACCGCGCCTTTCGAATCGCTCACGGTGCCCCGCAGTGTGCCGGTGACTGTTTGCGCCGCTGCGATCTTTGGCAGAAACAAGAGAGTAAGGATTAATCCGATCAAGCAAACCGGATAACTAGTTTTTGGGCTCCACATACATCTCCTCCTGTGTGAGTAGGTCGTTTCCCTATTGATAACCTGGACCACGAAGAGCGACACCGGGACGCGCTGAAGTTATTTGATCGTTCTCCAGCACGGGCGCGCCATTCACAAGCACGTAACTAATTCCGAGGGGAAACTGGTGCGGCTTGTCGAACGTCGCCTGATCGATGATCGTCTTCTCGTCAAAGATGACGAGGTCAGCAGCAAATCCTTCGCGGATTAATCCACGATCGCGAAATCCAAATGTCTGCGCCGGCAGCGAAGTCATCTTCCTGATCGCATCCTCGAGCGAGATCAACTTCAAGTCGCGGACATAAAGCCCGAGCACGCGCGCGTTGTTACCGTAACCACGCGGATGCGGCACGCTCTCATCGATTTGTCGAACGCCGCTATCGGACGCGATCATCGTGAAGGGCTCCTGCATGATCCGCTTCACGTCGTCTTCACCCATGCCGTGATAGATCATTGCGGCGCCACCAGCTTCGTACATCTCGAGCATCTGCTCGATCTGACTCCCCACGTCGCTCTTGTTCTTTACCTGCTTGGTGATTTCGGCGATTGATTTGCCGTTGAAAGATTTGTCTTTACCGTACGACGCAACAACGGCAAACGAGTAGTCCTTAAAACCACTTCGCTTCAGAGCGTCTTTTGTGTCTTTAATCGCGCGCTCGCGTGTGTCTTTGTCGGCAAGCCGCTTCTTCGCTTCCTCGAAACCACCTGCGCGTAGCCATGACGGCAAGCGCGAATCGAGCGACGTTGAACTCGCAGTGTACGCGTATTGATCAACTGTGACAGCGAGACCACGCGCACGAGCGTCACGCACAAGTCCCAGCGTCATCGGGCTCTGGCCCCACAGTTTCTTGTTACTGATCTTGAAATGAGAAATCTCGACCGGAAGTCCCGCTTGTTCGCCGATCTGGATACTCTCACGAATCGCATCCGCAACCTTGTCACCCTCGTTGCGCATGTGCGTCGCGTATAGACCACCGAACTTTGACGCAACGCGAGCAAGTGAAACAATCTCGTCGGTCTTTGCATACGTTCCGGGAACGTAAATCAAACCAGTGGATAAACCAACTGCGCCGTCTTTCATTCCCTGTTCGACGACGCTCTCCATCTGTTTGACTTCTTCCGGCGTCGGCTCGCGATCGCCGAGTCCCATCACTTTACGACGGACTGAACCGTGCGCGATGAGCGTTGCAAGATTTACTGCGAGCGGCTTCTCCTTGACGCGTCCGAGAAACTCTCCGACTTCGGTCGTTGACGAACCGCAGTTTCCAGTGACGAGAGTTGTTACCCCCATCCGCACGAAGTTTTCCGCCGCAGGCTGGTTGTAGATCGATTCGACGTGCGTGTGAACATCGATAAAGCCGGGAGCAACAACTTGTCCACGCGCGTCGATGGTTTTGCTCGCTGTCTCTGGTCCTAAACGACCGATGCGGGCGATGCGACCATCCTTAATCGCGACGTCGGCTTTGAACCACGGATTACCGGAACCATCGACGATGCGCGCATTTGTGATGAGAAGATCGTAGGAAGGTGCAGACGCTTCGGCGTTAACGCGTACCCGCGTAAACAGGAAAACGCCGAGAGCGAGCGCAGTCAACAGCACTGCTGCAGACTTAAGGAAGAGACTCGTTTTCACGCTGCCAGTTGGTCCGTTGCTTCTGAGTTGTTGCCTGGTACGAAGTGCGGGGATTATAGGCTGTCAGGAGGGATAATAATAGCTAAATGTTCTTATCTGTTTGATAAGAATCGCTGATGGAGAGAGTCCACAGATTACACAGATTCAAATCTGCGTAATCTGTGGATAAGTTTGTTGTGCAATTAGAAGCTCAACTTGCCTGAGACCTGAATGCGACGCGCGTTGTTCGTAACGCTGTCGTTGATGCGTCCGAAGATCGTCGAGGTGAAGACGGCTGTCGGATTGTCAAACGACGGGTTGTTCAAAACGTTGCGTGCATCCACACGGAAATCGAAACTCACGCGCTCGGTAATTCTGAATTTCTTCGAGAGCGACGAATCCCACTGGAAGTAATACGGCGCGAGGAAGAAGTTGCGCCCGGTGTTTCCGATTGAGCCGGTCACCGGCTGACTAAACTGAGCACGTGTGGCGGCATCGAACCAGAAGTTTCTGCCAGACTCGAGCACTAGCTGGCCACTGTTTCGTGTGCAGCCACTGCAGTCGGCCGTTGACTGCACCACATTGCTCAGTGTGTTGATGCCCGAGTAGACGGTGAATGGTCTGCCTGACGTCCACAACACCGTTCCGGCCATCTGCCAGCCACCGATCACATGGTTCACAATCGACGGCGCTCCGGAGAGGAACTTCTTACCCTTGCCAAACGGCAGTTCGTAAGTGTACGTGCCCTGGAAAACGTGACGTCGATCGAAGTCGGACCAGGTGTAGTTGAGACTACGATCTCGCAGATCGAACGGCGTACTCGAAGCTGACTGGACTGAGCCAGTTGAGACAGTACTGAGCGATGGATCCCACGAACGATTATCTTTCGACTTCGAAAGTGTGTAACCGAACTGAAATCCCAGACCCTTACTGATCCTTCGTTTAAAGATGAATTGGACGCCGTGATATTTCGAGTAGTCGCTGCTGTCGAATACGTTCAGACCGGCAGAGAATTGCGGGAACGGCTGGAACAGGAATGGATTGTTCACTGTGCGACCGATGAGCTGAACACCGGTTGCAGTGCAAATCCCATTGTTCACATCCGCTGTCTGACAAAGTCGCTGAGACACCGCCAGCGCCGCTGAAGCCGCGTTCCCAAGACTGATCGAATTTGTCCCAGCTACGTTTCTGAAAGTTATGGTGCCTGCATTGTTGTTGGGATTGCCGGTGAACAGGCGATTGATTAGCGGACTGAAGTATTTTGTGTCGATGTCCCTGTCTCCGTTGGTACGGATATCGTTACGGATCAAATCAAAAGCCTCGGCAAAAGTCTGACCCGCTCCGGCTACCGTCGCGAAGATATTCACCTGGTTCACGTTGTAGCCGCCGAGGAGGTGCACTCCATGCTTTCCGATGTAGTTAACTTCAATCACATTGTTTCGAATTTCGCGCTGGAAACTGAACGACCATTCGTGAATTTGTGGAAACTGCAAGTCCGGATCCAGCACACTCAGAGAACCGGTGCTAAACGGGCCGGGCTGTCGCAGCGCACTTGGAGTGCTTGTCGGCGTCAGAGCGGCAATGACTGGTCCAACGTTACGGAACAATCCTCCGGCAGCTCCGAAAGCTGAATTGCTTGGGCCCGTGTTGTTACCGGGTGTGCTTTGGTAAATCGACGAACCAAAAAGAAATGTCGCGATTCGATCGGACGCCAGCCGGTAGTTTCCGCGAATTGAAGTCTTACCACTCTTGAAAGGATCCCAGGCAAAGCCAACCGACGGAAGCAGCTTGTTCAAATCGCTGCTGTAGATATCGCCTTCAACCCACTTCAACGTATTCGAAGGTGCAGCGCCAAGTTTCACTGGCTGATCGGGAACGAGACTCGGTCTGCTACCGCCAACTCTCGGAGAAAGCTTAGCTTCCCAACGAACGCCGAGATCCAAAACAAGATTTGAGCGAACGCGCCAGTTATCCTGAAAGTAGAAATCCAGCTCCGGATAGGTTACTTGATTCAACCAACGGCTACCGGCCGGTGCAAACGCCTCTCCCTCAGAGACAAATGCTCTCGAAACGCTGTTCACTTTTCCGAGTTGATCTCTGATCGTGTTCTGCAAGCGCGTGAGATCGTTCGTATTGATACTCAAGGGGACTGCCGATGGGAGAGCGAAATTACCGAAGAAGGCGCCGCCGTTTCCACCAAGCGTGACTACAGGCTCGATTGCCGATCCGGCGACGTTCGATCGATCGTCGTTGTGACGATTGAAGCGGAAATTGATACCGCTCTTGAAAGTATGTGAGCCGCGGATGAAAGTAAGGTTATCGATAAACTGAAGCGTCCTCACTCCGCGTGCGTTGTACGAAAAGTTTGTGTTTGGCGTGGCGGGGTTAATGAACGCGAACGGCAGATTCTGATCGGGGAATGGCGTCAGGAATGAGAAGAAAAACTTGCTGATACCAAAGATCGCTTCGTTGGTAACAGTTCCTGTTGGCGACCAACGCCAGTTGACTGCCAGGTTCTTGGGTGTGCGGAACGTATCAACAAAGTTCGGCGAGTCGGGAAAGACTGGTCGACCGGTGTTGGCTGAATCACCCAGGGTAGTTTGAGATCCTTGCGCGTAACGAACATACACCAGATTTTTTGGGTTGAGATTAAAGTCAAACTTGGTGACGAAGTCGTACTGCTTTTCGTGCTGAGGCGATCCGAAATTAAAACCTGCCGTATTGAGACCGTCACCAACCGTAAAATTGTTCGGCAATGGCATCGCATTCAGATAGCCCATCAGAAGCGGGTCCTGAGTGATTCCCGCCGGGTTCGTCGCGATGTTGTAGGTGCGAGTGCAGCGGAAGCCTGCCGGTATCGGATCCGGAAGCGGATTAGGACAGGCCCCAAAGATTTGGTTTCCAGCGGAATCAACGGTTGCCGTACCAGTGCCACCAACAGGCACATTTGGCCCGTTGACTGTGTAGCGAAAGATTCCCTGGCGCGCACTCTGCGTGTAAACCGTTCGAGTAACCAGGCCCGTGTCGTAAGCACGAAGGAATTGCAGGTTGGTAAAGAAGAAGGCCTTGTCTCGCATCCAGCCCATTTTGGTTCCTTCACCAAAACCCGGATTGAAGAGTGGACCACCAATGCTGCCTCCGAAGATATGCTGCACGAACTGGTCTTTCGCAACTCGATTAATCGTATTCGGATAACTCGTGGCATCGAGTCGCGGCGTGCGGTAGTACTCAAAAATGTTGCCGTGAAAGTCGTTCGAGCCTGAGCGCGTGACGAGTGTTACCTGTGCGCCGCTGCTGCGACCGAGCTCGGCGGTGAAGTTACTGGTGACAACCTGAAACTCCTGCACCGAGTCAGGATTCGGACGAAGTGGTGTGAAGTTTGAACCGCCTGCTGTCGACTCGTTGATGTCAATGCCGTCGAGTGTGAAATTGAAAGCGCGATCGCGTGAACCGTTCACGCTTACGGCGCCGCCGGTGTTGCCACCAATTACAACGCCCGGTTGGAAGTTCAAAAGGTCGAGCGGGTTTCTGCCGCGCGTGCCCACGATCGGAAGCGCCTCGAGAGTTTTCTGTTCGATCGTGCTGCCGATGTTCCCGGAGCTGCTGGTCTGCACTTGTTCAGCGCCGGCCTGAACTGTCACGGTTTCAGCCACGCCGCCGGTTTCGAGTGTCGCACTGACAGTAGCAGGTTGGTTGATGTTAACAGGGGTCGCCTGACTGATGAATTTCTTGAATCCCTGTTTCTCGATCGTGACGGTATAGCTTCCTACCTGGACCAGGTCGAAAGAATAGGTGCCGCTATCGCTGGTCGTGGTGTTGAAAGAAACTCCGGTAGCTTCATTGGTGAGAGTCACCATTGCTCCGGCAACCGCGCCGCCGTTGGCGTCATGGACAGTTCCTGTTACACGGGAGGTAGTTCCCTGCCCG
>DATEIS010000306.1:0-3309 GCA_035278765.1 Pyrinomonadaceae bacterium
CTTCGCGTTCACGTCCAGAAAACTCACGCATCTCCATGACAGTCTTCAGACACTAGCGGCCGTATTCAGCATCTGCTTCGGCATTTGGTACGCGTACAAAGCCGGCGCGGGCAGTAGTTTGTTTTAAAGATTTTCTCACAAAGGAGATCAGGATGCTCCCACACTCTTTCCGCTACCTCGTACTCTCACTCGTTTCGTTTGCATTTCTTCTGGGAATGGCTGGCACTGTTAGCGCGTGCTCATGCGCTCAGCGACCCACTGTTATGGATGCCTTCGAGGCGTCAGACGAAGTTGTGATTCTCAGAGCCGTATCTGTTGAAAAAGCCGCCAATACAGAGAACGAACATTACGTTGATGGCGTGCGCTCGACGACGATGGTCGTTGAGAAAGTCTTCAAAGGGAAACTCAAGGTCAGGGATGAGATCGTTCTTGGCCAAGGTAACGGCGCGGATTGCATCTGGACCTTCAGTGAGAAGTCCGTTGGAAATCAATACCTCTTCTATTTACACAGGCCCGAGAAACGGACGAATGAAGATTACTTGCCGCCTCACGATCCTGGGACATGGTTTGCTTTTGGATGTGGGCGCTCAAGGGGATTAGCGGTCGCTACTGAGGATTTGCTCTATCTCGAAAAAATGCAAAAGGTCCGTGGCAAGACTCGGATCTCAGGAACGATCGGTGGCTGGCAAAATCCGGACATTGCTGTGGACGGAAAGAGAATTAAGATTATCGGCTCAAAGAAGACTTACTGGGCGAAGACGGATGAAAACGGTGTGTTTGAGATTTACGATTTACCGCCCGGGAAGTACTTCGTAGAACCCGAAACACCTGAAGGTTGGAGAATCGATCCATACTGGTTTCGGTACTCGCCGAGTGTCGTCATGAGGGGCTACGACGAGCCTGAAATGAAATCTCCAAGACAAGTCGCGATCACGCTAGAGGAAAAGAAACATGCGAGCCTTGAAATTATTTTTGAAATCGAAAATTTTGTTCGCGGCAGAGTGCTTGGGCCAAAAGGAAGGCCTATGGAACGCGTCTGTGTCTATTTGTTGCGACCAGGCGCAGAGTGGGGTCCATCTGATTGCACTGACAAATCAGGCCGCTTCGAAATCACGTCGATCAATCCCGGCGATTACGTGCTTGTCGCAAATCGAGATGGTAAGCCCAGCGATCGCGAGCCGTTCGCGCAGATCTTTTATCCGAGTGTGTCCGAGCGCGAACGCGCCGTAGTGATCAACATCAGTGCGGGCGAAACTCTGGAGAACCTCGATATCGTCATTCCGAAGTTAGTGGAAACGATCATCATCAAAGGTGTAATGCGCTACTCAGATGGCAATCCAGTCGCAGAGGAATGGGTTAAATTCAAAGTCACCAAAAAAGACGAAAAGGTTGATGGTGATGTAAGTGAGCAAACTGACAGTACGGGACAATTTACTCTCCGGGTCTTAAAAGGATTGACCGGACAACTTGCCGGCGAAGATTGGGTAATGAAGAGCCTTTTCAAGAACTGCCCGAAGGTTGATGAACTAGTTGATAAGAGCGGCCAAAGGAGTGTCACTGTTCATACCAACGTTATCGAACTTACGACTGAGCACAACTTGTACGATGTAGAACTAACGTTACCATTTCCGCGCTGTGAGAAAGCGAAAGAGTAAAGGGTTTCATGTTGAGTAGGAAGCGAAGCCTACTGGTTGTTGGTGTTTTAGTTATTGTTGTAGCTGCTGTTTGGCTGGTGCTCGCGTGGAATTGTCCGGGTATTGGGATTGCACTTACCACTCGGGCTCGAAATCTCCATCGCCTAAAAAACAGAACCGCATTTCCTCAAGCTGAAGACTTCGATTCGCGAGTCACGCTTGATGCATTACTCCAGCGAGGTGACGATAGTAATCGATGGTCCAACGACCGCGCCGCGAGGATTCAGGGTTACGTGATCGATGTCGAGAATGCGCGTCCCGAAGCGACAAACTGTTTCAATCCCTGCCGGCGCGATATTCATATCGTGATTTCTACGCGGAAAGATGCTCCAAAAACCGAGCACGTCATAGTGGAAGTCACACCAAATCTGAGTGACTGGGCCGCGGAACAGGGAATGGACTGGTCGGAGAAAACTCTCCAACGACAATTAGTGAACCACTGGTGTGAGTTCGAGGGTTGGTTGTATCTCGATGTCGGTCACACTGAGGAAGCTGAGAATACGGCGCCGAATAGATCGGGTAACTGGCGCGCAACCGGCTGGGAGATTCATCCCGTTACGAAGATCACCGTCATTAGATAAAGCTACTCGTTATCTAACAATCTTGTAGTGTGCTCGGTGACGCTTGGTGGTTGCGCGAGTTCGTTTGTTCTTACTTGTTGACGGCCGCCAGCAGGGACGGGAATGCTGGTTGGCGGAGGCAAGCTGCGGGCTGAAGTTGATCCCAAGGTTGATGTCTGAGCCGCCTGATACAGCGCGGGCGCAGTCTTGTCGCTGAACAGTCGCGCGTAAAGCATCATTGCGACTGATACAAAAAAGAGGATGAACGGAATAACCAGTGGTCCGGGCTCATCGACGGCGATACTAGCCACGAGGAAGATAGGAAACAGTACACCACTGAAGAACATCAGCTTTGCTGCACGCCGAATTCCCTTGCGCCGCGGAGAATCCGTTGACACTTGTACCGCCGTCTCCTGGCGCTTTACCGGCGCGCTACCGCCAGCCAGCCACTCCATCAATCCGCTGAGTGCCAGGCCACATCGTGAACAGAATCTCATCTCATCCGAGATCTGTTGCTGACCACAATTAGGACAATACATAAAGCCTCGACTGGGAGGATTTTAACCGCAACCCACGAAAGTACGGTAACAGCGCGGGTGATGTTCCGTGAAGGTCCTTCCAGGACTTTGCCTCAAAGTCAGTTGCCGAGAAGCCGATTGACGTGCTCGGACGTGGCGAAGCCGTGACTGTGAACGCTATAGATTCGCTCGGGAGCAAGATTATTGTCCCTGAGCCATTTCGCAAAAAATGACATGACGGCGATTCGGTTCTTCGGCGGAAATTCGTCACCGAAGTCGAAATAAAATAGATCTCCCTGAAACAAGATCTTTTCAGCGGGAAGATAAACGATGACGTTATCGTTCGTATGCGGGTTGCGACCGATATTAATCAGCTCGACGGTGCGGACACCATCTGTAATTGCCTACTTTTTTTGAAACGTTTCAATTTTTACAGGACGCGGACTGCCAGAGAAGCGATCCGGTTTCAAGGTGTGACGGGCGGAACTCATCTTCTCAAAGAAACTCTTGTTGGCTGGAGTCGTGAGAATCGTGGCG
>DATEIS010000307.1:0-3364 GCA_035278765.1 Pyrinomonadaceae bacterium
GCGGTAAAACTAAAAACTAACAGTCTCATGTCAAAGAACGAAACAAACAGAATCACAACACCAGGCGCCGTGGCGTCACGCTCGAAGTCTACTCATAAAGTTCTTGACTCCGAACGACGCTTCATAGATGACCTCGTCCAAGCACAGAATGTGACTTTTGAGGCAAAGCCATATAGGAGTCTAGCGCAACTACTCATACTTGAGTGCGACCAGGGGATCTACGCGTGATGCGGTCCTGGCTGGAAGAAAGCCGGCCAGAATTGCACTGACGATCAGAGTTACGACTGCCATGGAAACGCTGATCGGATCGGTTGGTGTGAGACCGTAGAGTAAACTTGAAATAAACCGGGTCGCAGCAAGCGCGGCAGGTACTCCGATGACTACGCCTACAATCACTAACCGCAAAGTCTCGCGCAACACCATCCAGCGCACGCTGCCGGGCTGCGCGCCGAGTGCCATGCGAATGCCTATCTCCTTTGTTCTGCGAATGACTGCGTAAGCCATCACGCCGTAGAGTCCGATCGAGGCTAACAGCAGGGCTAGCACACCAAAGAAACTGGAAAGCTTTGCCAGGAGTGCTTCCAGAATCAGTGACTGATCGATTAGTTGAGGTACGGTCTTGATGCCGGAAATTATTAGATTCTTATCGACGCCGCGTACCTCGTTGCGGATTGATGTAATAACCGCGTCGGGTGCGCCGGCGGCACGCACGACCAAAACTTGTCCTCGATTACCAGGGAAGTAAATCAAAGACGACGTCTCTTCGCGCAGGTTGCCATAGATGGCGTTGGCAGCAACGCCAATGATTTCAATGTCGTACTTGACGTCGGGGGGATCACCCCAGCCAAAATGTTTCCCGATTGGATTAGCGTTCCCAAAATAACGACGGGCCATTACCTCATTGATAATTGCAACTTTGGCAAAGGTGTCCTTCTTTTGTGTGCTCAAGTCTTGCGGCTGAAATTCTCGACCCATTAGCACGGGCAATCCCATGGTTTTGAAGTATCCAGGCGCCACACTGCCGGTGCGGATCTGCCGATCTTCATTAGCACTGAACGTATAACCCTCTACTGCAACGCAACAGGTCCTGGAGTTTCCTGTTCTAAATCCACTATCTGCCGTGCTTGCCGATACGACGCCCGGAACGGATTCGATCGACGTTACCAGCCGCCCATATAGATCGGCAAGTTGTTCATCCTTGTAACCGGCTGATTGAGCGTCAAGTCTTACTTGCAACACCTTGTCAGCGTCGAAGCCCATATTACGAATACGGAGATTTCGTAGAGTTTGAACAAACAGGGCTGCCCCAGTGATCAACAGCAGCGATAGTGCAACTTGAACAACTACCAGGAGCCGCGAGAGGGGAAGTCCAGGGCTTGCAACTGTATTCACTTTGAGCGCGGTGTTGACAGCATGTCGCGTTGCGGACAACGCGGGTGTAAGGCCAAACAGGACCGCAGTGATCAATGCGACCAGCATTGTAAACCCGAGAATTCTCACATTCAGAGAGACATCAATTGGAATTGGACCAGCGCCTTCTGATGCCATGCGAAGAAGGAGTCTGCTGCCCCACGATGCGAGGATTAATCCCAGAACAGCACCAGCGAAAGCGAGTAAAAGAGATTCAGTCAGGAATTGCCGGATCAGTCTTCCACGCCCCGCGCCAATCGCCAGGCGAACGGCAACCTCCTTTGCGCGAGCCGACGCTCGCACGAGCAAAAGGTTGGCGACGTTCGCGCAGGCAATCAAAAGCAAGAGGCCGACCACGACCGTCAGTATCCAAAGCTGTTTCGAAAACTTATCGCGCGTTTCGGAGAGTCCTTTGCTACCCGGTACTGCTTCTACTCTGTTTAACCGACGAGCAATCCGCCCGAGTTGACCCTGATCTGATTGCACCTGGCTGAGCCAGACTCCCAGGGCTGCCTGCGTTTGCTGACGGTTTTCGCCGGGCTCAATCCTCGCCATCACACGAAGCCAACCCATATTCGGCATACCGAGAAACGATTCACCGCGATCAAAATTGGGCTGCATCATCAGCGGCACCCAAACATCAGGCGCCCGCCCAACGGACTCACCAAAAAAGTCAGGAGGAGTGACGCCGACGATGGTGAATGGCTGATTCTTCAACTTGATGCTTTTGCCGACTATCGAGCCATCTCCTCCAAGCTTGTTTTGCCAGAAGGCGTAATTGATAACGGCGACCGGATGTGCGCCGGGCACCTTGTTGTCTTCAACCGTGAGCGTACGACCTGTGATGGCATTCACGCCCAGGACTGGAAAATACTCGCCGGATACAAGCTGAACTTCTACGCGTAATGCTTCGGAATTCGCTGGTCCAACCATCTCCATGTTGGTGGTCCCATCAATAGCGGTGAAAACTCCGTTAAAGATGTTAGTACGATCGCGTAGTTGCTCGAACAGAGGATAAGAGAAGTTACTGCGCTCACCTCGCTGATTGAAGGTCTCAATCGCCACAAGTTGTTCGGGATTTTTCACCGGCAACAGTTTGATCAAAACCGCATCTACCAGGCTGAAGATAGCGGTATTGGCGCCGATGCCGATTGCAAGAGTGAGCACGACGACGGTTGTGTAAACCGGACTGCGACGTAAAACGCGAATGGCGAAGCGGAGATCCTGCAACGTTGTTTCAAGCAACGGGATACCTCTGCGGTCTCGATACACTTCCTTGATCTGATCTACGCCGCCGAAGCTTCGCTGGGCCGCATATCTAGCTTCCTCGAGTGACATCCCCCTGCGAACATTCTCGTCAACCTGCATCTCGATGTGCGCCTTGATCTCGTCGTCGAGTTCATGATCGAGCTTTTCTTTTCGGAACATGCCCAACAGTCGATGCAGTAACACACGAAACAACATTTCTACTTCTCCTCTGCTGCCGCCAGAAACCGAAGCATGATTTCCGAAGTGCGCCGCCAACTCTCTTCTTCCGCCGTGAGCTGCTTGAGCCCACGTCTCGTAATCGAGTAATACTTGGCGCGCCGATTATTCTCGGACACACCCCACTTCGACTTGATCCAGCCCATCTGTTCGAGTTGCAGAAGCGCTGGATAGATGGTTCCCTGGTTCAACTGAACCACATCGCCGCTAATCTGTTCGATTCGGCGTGCAATCCCGAACCCGTGTAAGGGGCCGATAGTGTGCAGCGTTTTAAGCACCATCAGGTTGAGGGTGCCGGGCAGGATTTCATTTTTTGTCTGAGCCATGGTGTTGTGTTGATAACCAACAGGAGACTACTCGATGTTCCTGTAGGAAGTCAACATGAGCGAATGGTACTGTTCTGTGCTACTCGGAACGTACTGTAGGGGCGGCCCCCTCCGTGGCCGCCCGTGGTTTGTGATGGTGTTCG
>DATEIS010000308.1:0-10541 GCA_035278765.1 Pyrinomonadaceae bacterium
GTCGTATTCGGCGAAGTCGACGGGGGTGCCGTTAAACGAATTCGTCTCGACTACGTCGCAGCCAACTTCAAGAAAACCAGCATGGACCTTTTCGACGGCATCGGGCCTCGTCACGAGCAGGTTTTCGTTGCAGCCTTCAAAGCGAGGTCCACCAAAGTCGTCGAGCGAAAGGTTCTGGACCTGCAGGTTAGTGCCCATGGCGCCGTCGAAGACGACGATACGTTCTTTAAGAGTTTCGAGAAGATTCGGCATAGGCAATAACAAAGGCCCCGCGCCTAACAACGCGGAGCCTGAAACTTAATCACCGGGCTGTTTAGCGGATTATTTTACGTGGCCGCAAGTCGCTTTAACTCACCACGTCAAATTGTCAAAGGGTATTGAAACACTGGGCTAACCGAGTGTCAAGCACCTGTATCCACAGATTACACAGATTGGTTTACCAGAGGTCAGCAGTTAGTAGCGTGAATCCCGGCAACAACGGCTCACCAGAAACGCTCTCTGGATTCTTCAGGATAACCACTTCTTCGTTTGGTCGATAGACATAGACTCGACGTGTGCTCGGATCAATCAACCAACCGAGCGATGCGCCATTCTCGATGTACTCTGCCATCTTATTGAAAAGAACAGCCAGGCGATCCGTTTTAGACCGCAGTTCAACTACAAAGTCAGGACAAATCGGAGCAAAGGTGTCTTTTTGCTCTTCTGTGAGACTGTCAAACTTTTCACGTTTTATCCACCCCGCATCCGGTGCTCGGATCGCGCCATTTGGCAAGGTGAAGCCGGTGTCAACGCCAAAACAGACACCGGTGTTGTCTCCTTTAGACCAAACACGCAGTTGAGATGTGAGGTCCATATTACGTACGCCCGATTGAAAGCCCGTCGGCGGCATGACTATTAATTCTCCGGTTGAGGTGAGTTCAAGCCGCAGGTAGTCATACTTGCGACAGATTTCTTCGAATCGTTCTGCTGTTATTGGCCCCAAACTAGTAAGCTCGGGCGGAATTAATTCATCAGCTTGTGTGAGATTGCGAGCCATTCTGAACTCCTATTCGTTGCGAACGATCCTAGCATCACTCTAACTCTGTGACTAGACATCGAATTTGGCTATTTTTTGTCGTATTTGGCTATCCGTGGACGAATTTGGCTATTTACGATTTCTGAATTAACCTCTAACATCCGTGAACATGCGACGCGCCATCTACCCCGGTTCGTTTGACCCGGTCACTAACGGTCACCTGGACATCATCGAGCGCGGCTGCAAACTCTTCGATGAAATAATCATCGGCATTCTCGTCAACCCGGACAAGCAACCCTTATTTACAGTTGAAGAGCGGCAGGAAATGCTCACTGAGGTCGTGAAAGGCATCAGTAAGGGAGACTGCACACTGCGTGTCGACTCTTTCAGCGGACTGCTCGTCAACTATGCGGTGGCCCAACAGGCGGATGTTATCGTTCGCGGTATCCGCGCCATCTCCGACTACGAATACGAACTGCAAATGGCGTTGATGAACCGTCGTCTACAGCCGGGTATTGAAACCGTGTTCATGATGCCCGCTGAGATCTACTCCTATGTGAGTTCACGACTAGTTAAAGAAGTGTTTCAACTCGGCGGCGTCATCACCGGTCTGGTCCCGCCGCTTATTGAAAAACGAATGAAAGAAAAGTTGAATTAAGAATGAAAACCTGGCCTGTTATGTCACCCTTTCCTGTTTCTGAAAACGTCGCTCGCATGCAGTCATCAGCCACGATGGCGGCTATGCAGGCTGCGGAAGCCTTGCGAGCCTCCGGGGCGGATGTGTGCGACTTCGGCGCCGGTGAACCCGACTTCGACACACCCGACAACATCAAACAAGCTGCCGAAAAAGCTATGCGGGCTGGTCGCACGAAGTACACCGCCAACGCAGGCATTCGCGAACTCCAACGCGCGATCATAGATTTCTATCTGAGAGAGTTTGGCATCGAGTATCAACCATCCGAGGTGATGGCGACGGCAGGCGGGAAGCAGGCGATCTTCAATGCAGTTGTCACTTTACTCAACCCGGGCGACGAAGCGCTCATTCCCAAACCTTACTGGGTAACGTTTCCGGAGATCGTAGTCTTCGCAGGCGCTAAACCCGTCTTCATCGAAACCGAAGAAACTGACTTTGTGCTCTCAGCCGATCAAGTGGAGCGCGCCATCACGCCGCGTACAAAGCTTCTGATATTGAACTCACCTTCGAATCCTTCCGGCCGCGTACTACCGCCCGCAGAATTTCGCAAGATCATGGAGCTAACGAGCGAGCGCGGGATCTATGTCGTATCGGATGAGTGTTACCTGCGTTTTGTCTATCCGCCAGGAGAGGTGTTTAGTGCCGCGAGTTTGCCGGCCGAGATTCGATCGCGCTTGTGTATTGCCGGATCGTTTTCGAAGACTTACGCAATGACCGGCTGGCGTGTTGGATATGCGTTAGCGCCGGCTGACTGGACCAAAGTGATGTTGAAGGTCCAGGGTCACTCGACTTCGAATACAAATTCAATCGCGCAATGGGCCGCGGTTGAGGCACTCACGGGTCCACAGGAGTCCGTGGGAATTATGCTTGCTGAATACACGCGCAGGCGTGAGTGGTTATTGAATGCGTTGCGTGAGATTCCAGGATTTAAGTGTAGCGAGCCTGAAGGTGCGTTTTATGCTTTTCCTGACGTGCGTGGCTGTTTGAATAACTCGTTAAAGACTTCGGGCGACTTCGCGCGGCAGTTACTCGAGGAAGAGCACACTGTTGTTACTGATGGAGCCGGCTTCGGAGCCGAGGGTTTTATTCGGATTTCGTACGCTACGTCGATGGCGCAGATTCAGGAAGGAGTGAAGCGGATCAAACGCTTCGCCGAGAAATACGCTTAAACACAAAACCATCCACAGATTACGCAGATTCTGTGTAATCTGTGGATGGTTTTTTTATTAGTACAGGTTGAAGTTGTATTCCAACTGCATCCACATCGAGACCTGATGCCCGTCCTTCGTTGCAGGGACGAACTTGATCTGACGCGCTGCTGCAATTGCTCTCTCCGTCAAACCGTACGGCAGACCCGAAACAGTTCTGATATTCGATACTGTTCCGTTTGACGCAAACACTACCTTCAGCACTACCGTACCAGTAACCTGGTTCTTGCGCGCGTCTTCTGTGTACTGCGGCTCAGGCTTCGAGATCAGACGTGCTTTTGTCGTGACGTCCTTGCCGGTAAAGATCCGGTCGTAGCCGCCGCCACCACCGCCACCTGGTCCACCACCACCGTCATTTCGATCGCCGCCGCCAATGTTACCACCACGACCTGGTCCAAGACCGCCGCCTTCACCCGGTCCGATACCGCCGCCTGTTCCAGTTCCGATACCGTTTCCAGTACCAGGACCTGACGATGGATCGGTGCTCTTCGATTTGTAGTCACCGTACGGCAACACACGCGCATCGGGTGGCACGAGCATCGGATCTGCAACCACTGTCGCTGCAACGGGCAACGACGGATTCTTGATTTGCGGTGGCTTCGGATCCGGCGCAACTACCTGCGGAATTGTCAAAGACGCTTGCGGAACTTTACCGAACGAAGCGGGCTTCGCTTCTTCACGTCCACCGCCACCACCGCCGGCAGCTCTTTCAGGCTTCGGCTTGCTACCGCCGCCACTTCCCTTATTCAAACCAGCTGTTCCGGGATCTGGAGTCGGTTGCTCGTCAGGGATGTCGAGCATCTGTTCGACTTGAAGCTCTTCCTGATTCTGTGCAATTGCTTCCTGCTGGCGGCGATGTCTGTAGTCGATTCCAATGATGATGCCGAGAATGGCAAACAGGAAAACGAACGACGTGACCATCGCAGCGACCACGCTGCGCGAGTCAGATGCCTCAGCACCCATAACTGCCGCGCCACGCTCGCGTCCCAGCCAGGTGGAAAAGAGCGCGACGAGCAATCCGCTGGCGATTAGCGTAAACAGACCCAGTCCAATACGCGATGCCCGCACACCCTGCGCTCGGTCCATCAGCATGACTGCGCCGACGAGTGCCACCATTCCTAAAAATGCCGCACCCATTGCGATCAGCACATTTGGCTTGCCGAGAAACAGGCGGAACTTCTGGCCGTATCCAACAAACGCTCGCTTCGTGAATCCAAACGGATCGCGTTTGAACTCGGGCCAGGTCAGTTCATACTGATGAGCGGTATCTTTTATTTCGTGGCTGAGACGAGCCATCAGACCTGAGTCATCCATGATGGTCAGGTGATACTCATCTCGTAGAGCAAGCGCTGAGGAAGTATTGGAGGCAACGTAAATTGGATCGTTTACAGCCGTCTCCTCGTCGTGGGAACTGAAAGCCGCTGTTGATTCGATCTCAGGAGTTTTATTGTCTCTGCTGACCGTCATGCTTGGATCGCGATCCACTGTCAGGCTTGGATCTTCCACTGGCGGGGTGGTCACCGTCAGGGGGTTTCCGTCAACCGGACAAAAGCTGAACTTGTCAGCAAACTCTTCTTTACAAACTGAACAGAACTTCATCAATACTACCTCTTCCGCTCCGGAAAATTCTCTTGCAAAGCTGGTTGCGATTCGCTTGTCGAGAACTCTCGAAGGCCCTGGCGCTACCCAGCGTTTGAGCAACGACTTGAGCTCATCGTCGGAAACAAACTCTTCTTCCGGCTCAACGCCCATTTCAGGCCTCCCTCAAAGTACCAATTTCCCGACTACTATTCAATTCCTGATTGCTTTTCAGATAAGGACTCAGGATCCGTCTTAAACCTTCCCGTGCCCGGTAAAGCCGCGCCTTTATGGCCCCTACGTCGGTGCCCGCAATCTCGGCCACCTCACTCAAACTCAACCCTTCATACTCAAACAAGATCAGCGCCTCACGTTGCAGTTGCGGAAGACTAAAAATCGCTTCCCTCACCTGAGTCGCCAACTCTTCGTCAAGCAACCTTCGCAAAGGTCCTCGACCCGGCGCGTCTTTCGGTTCCTCGGAAACCTCATCCATGCCCGTCTCTCGTCCCTGATCACGGAAGTGCTTCAGGGCCAGATTACGGGCGGCTGCATACAAGTAAGTTTTCAAAGAAGCTCGTTCAGGACGATAGTTCTCAGGTTTGCGAATCAAACTGAGAAAGCAGTCGTGCGTAACGTCTTCAGCAATTTCAATCGAACCCAATAATCGGTATGCAAAACGAAAAATCGGTTCCCGATACCGGTCGTACAACTCCAAGAAGGCTGCCTGGTCGCCGTCTCCTGCCTTTTTCAGCAAAAGCTCGTCTGTGATTCTCTCGGGCAATCAAGCACTCGATCCTGCAGGATTAGCTCCTGCTATAGTTACCGTTAACCGGAAAAAAGTTACTGTCCGAAGGAAAAAAACTTGCGCGTACCAGCAAATATCGGGAATACCGACCGAATATTAATCCCACGTCCCCCGGCAAGTACATACTTTTTGCATCTAAGCCGGGTCAGAACAGCCGGATCCCTTTTGTCAATCAGGGCTTAGGATGCGCCCAAATGCCAAACGGTTGACGGGCAAACACACGACATCTAAGATGTTTTGCGACCAAAACGCTTAGAGCTTCTTATGAAACTCTGCCAAAAAATCATACTGCCAGTTCTGTGGATTGTCCTTCTGCCCTACTCAGCTTTTCCACAGCCCGCAGCTCAGCCGGAACGTGAACAACTCCTGAACGGCTTGCGGCTGTTGTTCTGGATCAAGCCGGGCAGTCCTGACGTCACCCTGAAACTGCGCATCAACAGCGGCGCTGCTTTTGATCTCGCCGGCAAGTCAGGCCAGATGGCACTGCTTGGCGACATACTGTTTCCCGATGCCGCGACCGTCGATTTTTTCACGGACGAAATGGGCGGGAAGCTCGATGTAAACGTGGGTTACGATTCAACAACTATCACGATGGTTGGCAAAGCCCACGAGTTTGAGCAGATTGTCGAGGTTTTGCGCAACGCTCTTCTATCCACACAGTTGACGCCAGAAGTCGTGACGCGCATGCGTGACCAGCGCATCAAGCTCCTGCGCGATACGTCGATCTCACCGGCAGCAGTTGCAGACCGCGCGATTATTGCGAGGCTATTTGGTGACTTTCCGTATGGCCGACCGGCCGCCGGCTCACCTGAAGATGTGACACGAGTAGATCGCGCCGACTTGATGCAGGCTCGCGATCGCTTTCTGAATTCAAACAACGCGACCCTGGCGATCATCGGCGGCGTCACAAAACCACGTGCAATGAGAGCCGTGCGCCAATTGCTCGGACCCTGGCGTAAAAGCGAACAGGTCGTGCCGACAACTTTCAAGCAACCAGGTCCTGCTGATCAACGAACACTGATAGTCAACGTCCCTGGACCAACTGTCGAGCTTCGTTTAGCCGCGCGCGGAGTTTCAAGATCTGACACTGACTTTCCGACGGCCACGATCCTGGCTCGACTCGCACAGAATCGTTGGCAAGCCGCAGCGCCCGAGTTAGCGAGGGTACCGGTATTCGCGCGAAACGACGCCTATGTTTTACCGGGAGCGTTTGTATTGGGCGCCGCAGTTAACGAAATGATTGTTGCCGATTCGCTTGGGACGGCAAGAAAAGTAATTGACTCGTTGATGAGCACGCCGGCAACAGCCGAAGAGCTCGAGCGTGCAAAGACGGAAGTAATCAACGACCTCTCGCCGATTATCACCAGGCCTGAAGCACTCGCAGATCCGTGGCTCGACGCTGACACGTATCGCTTGAGCGCTCCTCAGGATCAAATTGCGTTGCTGAGAGCGGTAACGGCTTCGGAGGTTCAGAGAGTAGCGAACAGAATCTTTAATAAAACCATCGTTTCGGTGGCTGCAGGTGAGACAACGCCAATAAAAGCGGCGCTACAAGGTCGTCATCAGTTCGAAGTTCTCGGCGAAATTGCGACTCCAGCGCCAACACCGAAACCGCCCGCAAAACCGGCGAGCCGGGACAATCCCGGGTAATCACAAATTGTTTGCAAGCGTCTTGCAACCAAACCTCCATCAGATTTGGCTTAACTGTGCCTGTTGATAACGGAAGTGCCGCGAGAGAGCATGCGAGCCGCGTTCGTAAGATGTTTTCAACGATCGCCGGCCGGTATGACTTCTTGAATCATGTGCTTTCCGGCAATGTTGACAAACGTTGGCGCCGGATTGTTGCAACCAGGGTACGCGAGAGGCTTCCGTCGAGCGACGCGTGCGTACTGGATGTGGCATGTGGCACGGGCGATTTATCGCTTACGCTGTTTGAAATTACGGGGGCAGGAGTTGTTGGGACTGATTTCTGCCGGCCGATGTTGGATATCGCTGCCGGTAAGACGTCTGGTCGCATACGCCTAATCGAGGGTGACGCACTGGACCTTCCCTTTCGAGATGGCACGTTCGACGCCGCGACGATCGCATTTGGATTGCGCAACTTGTCGAATGTCGAAAGTGGACTAGCGGAACTCTCAAGAGTCTTGAAACCGGGCGGCTGGGTGGCTGTGCTCGAGTTTTCAAGACCCGCGAATGCGATTCTGCGACCTCTGTTTAATCTGTACTTCAGAAAAGTACTGCCGTTGATGGGTGGGCTCGTGAGCGGTTCATTGAGTGCTTATACCTATCTACCGGCGTCGGTCCAGAAGTTTCCGGACCAGTCCCAACTCTCGCTCCTGATGGAGCAGGCAGGATTTGTTCAGGTTCGTTACGAGAACCTGACCGGTGGGATAGCGGCCTTGCATTTGGGTAAAAGGCCAACATGATATTGTGAGATTGGTTGCAGCGTTTAGTTTGCAACCAGATACGTAGTCACGGGGTATGGTTTGGTAAGCGCGCGGTTGTCGGGGCTGTGCGAGTATTCGAACCTACCCTGGGCTACGTTTTTAGTTTGGGCCACAGATCTACGTTGATGAACGCGGATCTGTGGCCATGCTATTATGCGCGCGCGTGCGCACCAGACTCCGGTACCGGATCCTCGGCATTCTCAGACGCCTGCTTATTCTCCTGCTGGTAGTTTGGACCGTCGTCTCTCTTGTCACTTTACTAATCGAACTCGTACCGGGCGATCCGGCCGTTGCAGTGCTTGGTGAGCAAGCGACGCCGGAACAGTTTGCACAGTTTCGCGAGAAGCACGGGCTCGACCGGCCACCGTTTTTCTTTTCCTTTCCACGCGACGATAACGATCAGCGACATTTCGTCTGGCATGGTGTCGATAATCGCTACACCGATTACTGGCGCTCTTTACTCACCGGCGATATGGGACTGTCGTTTCGCAACGATCGTCCCGTCTCTGAACTGATTCTCGAACGCTATCCGGCCACAATTGAGCTTGCAGTCTTCGCGATGCTGATCGCAATCGTGATTGCGATTCCTCTCGGAGTCATCGCCGGCACCAATCGTGGCACGATTGTCGACAACATCGCTTCAGTTGTTGCCCTGCTTGGCATCAGTCTGCCCAGTTTCGTGATCGGGCCGATGCTCGTTTACATCTTTGCTGTGAAACTTGGTTGGCTCGCGCCATCAGGACGTTTTGACTGGAGCGACATCATTCTCCCGGCATTCACGCTCGGCGCGGCGTTGTCAGCGATTTTGACGCGCATGGTGCGCTCGTCTGTTATCGAAGAGCTTGGCGAAGATTACGTTCGAACCGCACGAGCGAAGGGTTTAAGCGAACGCACCGTCGTTTACAAACACGTTTTGAAGAACGGCTTGATTCCCGTCGTAACTATTCTTGGCTTGCAACTGGGCGTGTTGCTGGCAGGGGCAATCATTACTGAAAAAATCTTCGGCTGGCCCGGACTCGGTTTGTTACTCGTCGACGACGGCATCGGAAAACGCGACTACCGCGTAGTGCAGGGCTGCGTGCTCGTGATCAGCATGACGTACATCATCGCGAACCTACTCACGGACATGGTGTATCGCTGGCTCGATCCACGGATTAGAGTGGGGTAGTTTTCAGAACTTTGTGCTTTGTACTTGGTGCTTTGTAAAACAAGGGACTAAGAACAAAGACAAAGTACAAGCAAATGAATCGATTAACGATTATTGGATTAGTTATCGTCGTGGTGCTGGTACTCGTGGCACTGCTCGCGCCGTGGATTGCGCCGTATGACGTCGGCGCGACCGATTTGTCGATGCGTTACCTCGCGCCATCGGCCGCACATTGGTTTGGCACGGATTCCACGGGCCGCGACATTTTCTCGCGTGTCGTGTTTGGAGCACGAATCTCTTTGCAGGTTGGTATCATCGTGGTGACGGTGTCTGCCGTTATCGGCACGATTCTCGGCGCGATTGCGGGTTATTACGGTGGCTGGGTCGATCGTGTTGTTTCGGGATACGTCTTCAACGTCTTTCTCGCCTTCCCGGGTTTGTTGTTGGCCATCGCGATGGTGGCGTTCCTCGGCGCGGGCTTGAACAAACTCATCTTCGCGTTGTGCATCATCGGCTGGGTCGGCTACGCGCGACTCATTCGCGGCCAGGTCTTAAAAGTTCGTGAATACGATTTCGTTCAGGCAGCGCGAGCACTCGGCGCAAGCGACGCGCGCATACTGTTGATTCACATTCTTCCCAATGCGATTCAACCACTGATCGTGCAGGCAAGTTTGGGAATGGCCGGAGCAGTGCTCTCAGAAGCAGCATTATCGTTCCTGGGACTGGGAGTACCTCCACCAGCGCCGTCGTGGGGTGTCATGATCGAAGAAGCCCGTGACCTATCGACACTGCAAGTCGCACCTCACGCACTAATCTTTCCGGGTATCGCGATTGCGCTCACGGTTCTGGCCTTCAACTTCATCGGCGACGGCCTGCGCGAGTATCTGGATCCGCGACAACGAGTTCGATGAGCGCTATCTCCGTCCGCAATTTATCCAAAACCTATCCCGTGCCCTTTCGACGAGTGCGCGCATTCTTTCGTCGTCCCGTGAAAGATCCGGTTGAAGCGTTGCGCGGCGTCTCGTTTGAAGTAAAAACAGGTGAGATCTTCGGTCTGATTGGACGTAACGGCGCTGGTAAAACTACCTTGACCAAGATCGTCGCGACGCTCGTCCAGCCGACTACCGGCAGTGTCGCAGTGCGAGGACATGACAGCGTTAGCGAGGACGAACATGTGCGTCGCGAGATTGGCTTGGCGACGGCCGAAGAGCGCAGTTTCTACTGGCGCTTAACGTCTGAACAGAACCTCATGTTCTTCGCACGCCTGCACGGGCTTTCAGATCGAGCCGCGAAACAACGAATAAAAGATCTGTTTGCGAAACTCGAACTCGAGGAAATAGCGCGTCGACGTTTCGGCGAGCTTTCGACCGGCAACAAACAGCGACTCGCAGTGGCGCGTGCAATGTTGACGACACCGCCAGTGTTGTTGCTCGATGAACCAACTCGTTCTCTCGATCCACTGGCGGCTGCACGAATGCGCGAGCTCATCCGCTCGCTCGCACAAGGGGATCCGCCGGTCACGATTTTTCTGACCTCGCATAACCTCGACGAAGTAGAAACACTTTGCGGACGCGTCGCTATCATTAGCCGCGGACGCATTCGAGCCATCGACACCCCGAAGAATTTGCGCGATCTCAGCTCAGGATC
>DATEIS010000309.1:0-4771 GCA_035278765.1 Pyrinomonadaceae bacterium
AGTCTTGCGATTCAGTTCTTGATCTTTGCCGGTGTGTCGATCGCGCTAACCGCCGCCTCAAGAACAATCTTTATCAATTACTTTTCACGCGAGAAGCCCGAGAATTCTCTGCGCAGTGGAGTTGATGCGTTGCCAGGGAAAGTTGGTACTGTAGTTTCGTCGAGTAAAGGTGCACTTAATGAAGGCGCGGTGAAAGTGTTTGGATCGACATGGACCGCGTATCCAGCGCCAGGTGAACAACCTTTGGAAGCGGGTGAACGAGTTTGTGTGGAGAGTGTCGAAGGCGCGTCGATCTACGTCAGGAGAGTCGGTGGAGAACCCGACTGGCGACCGAAGGAGCTATCCACAGATTACGCAGATAAAGATTCATCTGTGTAATCTGTGGATAGATCTAATGAGGTTCGGTATCGGCCTCGTAGGTGTCGTCAAGCGTCTTATCTTCTTCAAGCGGTGGCAACTCGATCGTGATTCTATCCGATGCCGGTTCCTCGAGGTCGTCACCAAAGAAACGCGCCAGCACCACAGTGATATTGTCCTCACCGCCGCGATTATTCGCTTCATCAATCAAAGCATCACACGCTTTCGCGAGATCGCCTTTGCTGCTAATAACGATATGCTGAATATCTTCAGCGCGAAGTTTTCCTGATAAGCCATCGCTACAAAGCAGCACCACATCGTCCTGCCGTAAACGAATCTTGCCCGTAACCGGATTGACTTCACTCTGCGCGCCCAGTGCCTGCAAAATCACATTCCGGAACATGTGTGTCTCGGCTTCCGACTCACTTATTTGACCAACGTCGACAAGTTGTTGCACGAGCGACTGGTCCTTCGTAGCGAGACGAATTTGCTCTTTCCGAATAACGTAACCGCGGCTGTCGCCGACCTGCACCAAATCGAGACTATCGCCGCGGACTGCGGCGCCAGTGAATGTCGCGCCCATGCCCGCGCAACGCGAGTCTTCCTGACTCCGCAGGTGAATCGCGGTGTTGGCGTAATGCGTCGCGTTCTTAAGACACTCCACCAGGTCCAGATCCGGATCGCACGAGGCGTCGCCTTCACCGACCAGCATCTGGCGGACTGAATCGACTGCCATTCTACTGGCAACGTCGCCGGCAAGTGCGCCTCCCATGCCGTCGGAGACGACCAGGACCAGTCCCTTATTGCCTATATCAAAACGGGTTAAGTTTGTCGGTGGGGGAGTGCCATCGGCGCCAGTCCATGTTTGTGCGGTTGACAGGTCGAAAACGAGAAAATTGTCTTCGTTGCCACGTCGAACTCGGCCAACGTCTGATTTGGCGTATAACTCTACGATCATAAATGGAGAGCGATTAGGAAGTCGTTAAATATGGCTGAGAACCGGGAGATTGTAACCCATCCTGTTAATCCTGTAATCCTGTAATTAAACCTTATCCAGTGCCTGATCCAAATCGGCAATAATATCGTCCGTATCCTCAATACCGACCGAAATACGAACCAATCCATCGGTAATGCCGAGTCGTTCACGTTTGGCCTCGTCGACCGAAGCGTGAGTCATTGTCGCGGGATGCGAGATTAATGTCTCGACACCGCCCAAACTTTCCGCGAGCGTGCACAGCTTAACAGACTCGAGCACAGTTCGCGCTGCCGCCAGCGAACCCACGTCAAACGCTACCATACCGCCAAAACCGTGTTGTTGTCGTCGGGCCAGAGCATGCTGCGGGTGCGACGCCGAGCCGGGATAGTAAACCTTTTTCACCTTCGGATGCTCTTCCAGAAACGCTGCGACTGCGCGACCTGTTTTATCGTGTTGCTCCATGCGCAGCGCGAGTGTTTTGGTGCCACGCAGGACAAGCCACGAATCGAACGGCGAGAGAATCGCTCCGGCGCTGTTTTGCACGAAGCCGATCCAGTTCGCATCTTCTTCGTCATTCAAAACCACGGCTCCGCCAACGCCGTCGGAATGACCATTCAGATACTTGGTTGTCGAGTGGACCACGATGTCGACACCAAACTCGAGCGGCCGTTGCAGGTATGGTGACATGAAAGTGTTGTCGCACACGACACGCGCGCCCGCGCGATGCGCGATCTCGCTGACCTCTTTTAGATCTGTGACGGTCATGATGGGATTCGTCGGGGTTTCCACGAATACCATTTTCGTATTTGGTTTGATTGCGGCCTCGACGTTCAACGGATCGGAAGTGTCGACATAATCGAATTCGAGGTTGTAGTTCGCGAGAATGCGATTGAAGAGACGTGCCGTGCCGCCATACGTGTTATCGGAGACGACGACGTGTTCGCCTGCTTTTACGAGTCGCAATGTTGCGTCGATTGCGGCCATGCCGGAAGCGAATGCGAAACCGAAACGTCCTCCTTCAAGTGCGGCGATGTTTCGCTCGACTGCGGAGCGTGTCGGATTCTGAGTGCGTGCGTACTCGTAACCTTTGTTCTTTCCGAGTGCATCCTGTGCGTACGTTGAAGTCTGGTAAATCGGAACCGTCACCGCGCCCGTACTCTCGTCTGGCTCCGATCCGATATGAATGGCTGTTGTTGCAAATCCCATATTATTGTTCTTTGTATTTTGAACTTTGTACTTGTCTCAGTGCTCTAACCAAGCACAAAGTACAAAGATCAAAGTTCAACGCTCTAAGTCTCATCAAAAATTCCCTGGCTGCGATATCGCTCAGCGCCGTCGGGAAAAACTGTGACCACGCATTTCCCTGGGCCCAAACGTTCGGCAATCTTGTACGACGCAGCGGCAGCAGCGCCTGACGACCAGCCACCAAGAAGACCTTCAAGTCTCGCGATCTTTTTGAGGGCCGCGCAAACTTCCTCGTCCTGGACCATCAGGATCTCATCCGCCAGCGAACGATCGAAGATCTTCGGAATAAAGTCGCGCTGTCCGATGCCTTCAACTTTCTTTGGTCCAGGCGGGTTGCCGCCGTAAATTGAACCTTCCGGCTCGACCAGAACACAAAGCACGTCGCGATTGTGCTTTCGCACCGCACGTGCAACACCGCAGAACGTTCCCGATGTTCCCGCCCCGATCACGACCGCGTCAATCGGGCCGTTTATCTGTTCAATGATCTCTCGTGCTGTCGTCAGTTCATGAAAGCACGGGTTCGCATTATTCTCAAATTGCTGCGGCACGAAGCTGCCGTCGATGGTCGCCGCTAGTTCGTGACAGCGGTCGATGGCGCCTTGCATCCCGGCTTCGTGTGGCACGTATTCAATCTCACCGCCAAGAGCTTCGATCAGCTTCATTTTCTCGACGGCGAAGCCTCGCGGGACGCAGAGGATAACACGGTAACCACGTGCAACTCCCACGAGCGCAAGCCCGATCCCCGTGTTTCCGGCGGTCGGCTCGATGATCGTGGCGCCTGGCTGGAGAAGTCCCTTTTCTTCGGCGTCGAGAATCATGCCCAACGCGGCGCGATCCTTGACCGAGCCCCCGGGATTCATCCATTCGAGCTTTGCGTAGATATCAGCCAATGGAGGTTGAGCGAATCGCGAGAGGTGAAGTAAGGGAGTTTGGCCGATGAGATCGAGAATGCTTTCTGCGACGCCGCGAGCCATTGAGGTTGATGTTAGCATAAGTCAGTATCCACAGATTACACAGAAAGAAATCTGCGTAATCTGTGGATAAGTTAGTATTGAATCAAACTTCCTTCCCGCTTGGCACGTTTGACGGCACGTCCAAAAACCCACAATGAGATGGGAAGCAGCACGATCAGAAATCCAAGTAAGACTATTAGCGGCTGAGTCACCTGTTCGAATCCATGACCCTCGATCAGGACCTGCCGGATGCCGTCGAGACCGTGAGTTGTTGGCAGTATCAATGAGATGTTGCCGAGTTTTGGTCCGGCGTATGTTTTCAACAACTGCGTCGGGAAGAATACTCCGGAGAATAACGCTGAGCCGGCGCCGAGGAAGACTCCAAAAGGGTCGCCCCGTTTGAAAACCATCGCAAAGCTCGCCGATAGAATTCCGAGACACGCCAGCACGACGGTCGTCAGTAAAAGAAAAACGAGTGCGAGGAAGAAACTGCCTTTGTAGTGCACGCCAAAGAAGACCCAACCGAAGAAGAGATACAGGAAAGAGAGGAAAGTCGTCTCGAGAAAGTCCCACGCCGAACTTGCGACAATCACTGTCGGAATGTTGATGGGTGTTAACAATACGCTCTCGAGTGTGCCTTGCATTTGTTCCTGTCTGATTGAATTTGCGAGGCTCGAGAATCCGGTCATGAAATAGTTGAGAACGGCAAGGCCTGTAAGCCAGGTGGCGAGTGGATCTCGCCATTGAGAGAACTGCGGATCGGTGAAGCCTGCAAAGATCTTCGAGATGAAGAAGAAAGTCGTGACGACCGTCAGTACCGAGAGTATGCGCAGGAAGAACTGCATCTTATAGCTGACGTACACGCGGAAATCGCGCGCCACGAACGCGAAGATACGTCTCGGAAGTAAACTAATCGCGTTCATCTGTGGCTTCATACCTTTCGAGTACATCAAGCAGCGTTGCTCGTTCTGTTTCGATATCTACAATGTGCTCACGGCGGTGCTGCAGCTCCCGGATCTTTTGATCGAGAAGATCATCGTTGTGTTCTCGGGTGAACGAAAACTTTTCACCACTGGCGAGAGTTATGTGCACTGTCTCTGATCCTGAGCTGAGATCGCGCAAATTCTTCGGGGTGTCGATGGCTCGAATGCGTCCGCGGCTAATGATAGCGACGCGTCCGCAAAGTGTTTCTACTTCGTCGAGGTTATGCGAGGTCAGAAAAATCGTGACCGGCGGATCC
>DATEIS010000310.1:0-29222 GCA_035278765.1 Pyrinomonadaceae bacterium
GACAGTGAGATCCAACTTGTACTGGTCAGCAATTCGCGCCCAGTAGTGGACGCCCGCGCCGCCGAGCGGATCCACGCCCATGTTCACCTTCGCTCCGCGAATTGAATCCATGTCAATAACGTTTGCGAGATCACTTACGTACGAACTGAGAAAGTCGTGCCGGTGTGTAGTAGAGGCGCGAAGCGCCTGCTCGAAGAGAATCCTTTTGATACCTTCAAGTTTATTCTCGAGAAACTGATTCGCCGTTGCCTGAATCCAGTCGGTGACGTCGGTTTCCGCCGGCCCACCGTTTGGCGGGTTGTACTTGAAGCCGCCGTCATCAGGAGGATTATGCGATGGCGTGATCACGATTCCGTCTGCGAGTCCGGTCTTGCGCGCGCGGTTGTAGGTGAGAATCGCGTGGGATATCGCGGGCGTCGGAGTGTATTCGTCGCCTTCGGCGATCAGGACTTCGACGCCGTTGGTTGCCAGCACCTCCAGCGAAGTCGCAAACGCCGGCATCGAAAGCGCGTGAGTATCCATCCCGAGAAACAGTGGACCATCTGTGTGCTGCAGTTTTCGATACAGACAAATAGCCTGCGTGATCGCGAGGATATGCCACTCATTAAAAGCCTTTTGTAGAGCCGAACCACGATGCCCTGAAGTGCCGAATGCAACTCGTTGTGCGGGGATCGAAGGGTCAGGCACATCGGTGTAGTACGCCGTGATTAGCTTTGGCACATTAACCAGCATCCCTGGCTCGGGCGGCTTTCCTGCGAATGGACTTACTTTCATGCGCTTTCCTCTTACGATTTACTACCGGCCTTGCCCAGCAAGGTGGAGAGGTCGCCGCAATCAACCAGGTCGCCAATACGCTCAACGGTCAAGTCCGCGGCCGGGTAGTTAGCAATGTTGTGTGGGTCCAACGCGTAATGGCCCTGGCGTGGAAAGATAGATGTCAGCCGGTTTCCCCAAACTTTTTTCATTTCCGCCAGGATGCGTAGCTTGTCGTCGACCATTACGTAGTGGCGGGCTGGATAACGCTGTTCGACGTCAGCCAGCATACTTTCTTTATGAATATAGATAAGCACTCGACCGCCGACCGCGTCCCACAGTCCTGAGCGCTGGATCTTGCGCGGCTGAAAAACAACATCGCCATCCGACAGAATGACTGTTGGTCCATATCTACTAAAATGCTTGATTACGTTTAACGAGCCCGGAAAGAGTCGGTGAGCAAACGGATAGTCCACGAGAAATGAAGACATTTTAAGTAGACGGGGATCGTTATTAGCGCCGAGCCGGTAGCGTTGCAATGCGCCCAGGTAGTCGGCGTAACCCAACTCCTTCCGCAACGTCTCAAAGATTTCCCAGTAGCGATCTCTGTTCCGAGGGCCAAACTCGCGTTCAAGATGTTCTCGGAGATCTGCCACCACGTAATCATTGTTGAGCAACGTGTTGTCGCAGTCGAACAGGGTGACAATGTCACTTGGAGGTGCCATATAGCTCTAAGTCGATGATGCTGACGTAAACGACCCGACCAGGTACTCCCGATTCATCCGGGCGATGAAATTCACGCTGATCTCTTTGGGGCAAACTGCTTCACATTCACGATGCATTGTGCAGTTGCCAAATCCCTCACGATCCATTGCCTGTACCATGCGCAGCACACGCTGCGTACGCTCAGGTTGCCCCTGCGGCAATAAATTCAGATGTGCGATTTTAGCGCTAGTGAAAAGGGAAGCCGATCCGTTGGGGCAAGCAGCGACACACGCGCCGCACCCAATACATGCCGCGGCATCCATTGCCAGCTCTGCAATCGGCTTCGAGATGGGCATGATGTTAGCTTCTGGCGCGGCTCCGGTGCGGGCCGATATGTAACCGCCCGCCTGGATGATTCGATCGAAGGCACTACGATCAACCACTAAATCCCTGATTACCGGAAATGCTTCTGACCGCCAGGGTTCGATGAAAATCGCATCGCCCTCCTTGAAGTGGCGCATGTGCAATTGACACGCCGCAGTCGCTCTTTGTGGTCCATGGGCGATACCATTGATCATCATGCCGCAGGAGCCGCAGATGCCCTCGCGGCAATCGTGATCGAATGCGATCGGTTCCTCACCCATCTCGTTTAAGTTCCAGTTGACTACGTCCAGCATCTCTAGAAAAGACATGTCTGGATTGATGTCTTTCGCTTCGTAACGAACCATCTTCCCCTTAGCGTGAGAGTTCTTTTGTCTCCAGACATGTAGCGTCAGGTTCATTACTTGTAGCTCCGTTTCGTCAGCGGTACGTATTCAAAACTGAGAGGTTCTTTATGAAGTAAAGGCTGTTTGTCGTCGCCGGCATACTCCCACGCTGATACATAACAAAAGTCCTCGTCGTCGCGTTGAGCTTCCCCATCCGGTGTTTGAAACTCTTCGCGGAAATGACAACCACACGACTCTTCCCGTTGTAGCGCATCACGGCACATCAACTCCGCGAGTTCCAGAAAGTCAGCGACGCGACCGGCCTTTTCAAGCGCCTGGTTGAACTCATCATTACCGCCGAGGACGTTGGCGTTATGCCAGAACTCTTCCCGCAGTTGCGGAATCTTCGCGAGAGCGTGTCTTAAGCCGGCCTCGTTGCGGACCATGCCACACTCATTCCACATGAGCTTCCCGAGTTCCTGATGAAGCGAATCGACTGTTCGTTTTCCGCTTATTCCGAGCAGCCGCTTCACCCGAACAGCGGTGTCGTTTTCGGTGATGGTAAAAGCAGGATGCTCGATCCCTAATTTGTCGAGGTTCGTGGTCGCCAAATAATTGCCGATCGTGTAAGGGATGATGAAGTAACCATCGGCAAGTCCTTGCATCAGTGCGCTCGCCCCTAACCGGTTAGCACCGTGGTCCGAGAAATTCGCCTCGCCTAAAACAAAGAGGCCTGGGATCGTGCTCATCAAGTTGTAGTCGACCCACAATCCGCCCATCGTGTAATGCACGGCGGGATAGATTCGCATCGGAACCTCGTAGGGATTCTCCGCCGTGATGCGCTCATACATCTCAAATAGATTGCCATACCGTTCATTAATGACCGGGACGCCAACGCTCTTGATGGCGTCCGCGAAATCGAGGTAAACGCCGAACCCGCTCTCACCAACTCCAAAACCTTCGTCGCATACTTCCTTCGCTGCGCGCGAGGCCACGTCACGCGGAACGAGATTTCCGAAGCTGGGGTAGCGACGCTCGAGAAAGTAGTCCCGCTCGCTCTCGGGAATCTGATTCGGCGGCCTCCTGTCTTTCTTTTGCTCCGGCACCCAGATGCGGCCATCGTTGCGCAACGACTCGCTCATCAATGTGAGTTTGGATTGATAGTGACCTGTGACCGGAATGCAGGTGGGATGTATTTGCGTGAAGCAGGGATTTGCAAAAGCAGCGCCTCGCTTGTAAGCGCGCCAAATCGCTGTGGCATTACTGTGCTTGGCGTTGGTAGAGAGATAAAAAACATTTCCGTAGCCGCCGGTTGCCAGAATTACGGCGTCAGCGACGAAGGACTGGATCGTCCCCGTGATTAGATTACGTGTAACTATACCGCGCGCATGCCCATCGATAACCACCAGGTCGAGCATCTCGGTTCGCGGAAACATTTTGACCTGGCGAGCGTCAATCTGGTGCTCCAGCGCTTGGTAAGCGCCGAGTAAAAGCTGTTGTCCGGTCTGGCCGCGCGCATAAAACGTGCGCGATACCTGTGCGCCACCAAACGATCTGTTGTCGAGAAGGCCGCTGTATTCGCGCGCGAATGGCACGCCCTGGGCCACGCACTGGTCAATTATGTTTACGCTGATCTGGGCCAGGCGATAGACATTCGCTTCACGTGAGCGGAAGTCGCCACCCTTTACCGTGTCATAAAAAAGCCGGTAAATACTGTCGCCATCATTCTGGTAGTTCTTAGCTGCATTGATGCCACCCTGGGCCGCAATGCTGTGCGCTCTACGCGGACTGTCGTGATAACAGAAACATTGAACGTAATATCCCTGCTCAGCCAGCGATGCCGCGGCGGACGCGCCGGCCAGGCCGGAGCCAACCACGATGATGCTATGCTTGTGCCTGTTCGCAGGGCTCACCAGTTTCATTTCGAAGCGTTTTAGATCCCACTTCTGTTCGATTGGTCCTAAAGGCAGATCTGCATTCAGTTGCATAGTTGAAAGCCCTTCAGGAAATAAACCCAAGTAGCACGGTGACTGGAATCGAGATAAACCCAATCACTACGACAACGGTTACGATCGTTGCGAGTACGCGAACCAATGGGTTGTACTTTGGATGATTAAGGCCGAGCGATTGAAACATGCTCCAGGCGCCATGATATAGGTGAGCCAGGAGCGCTAGCATCGCGACAATGTAAAATGCTGAGATGTACCAAACGCGAAATCCCGTTATGACGTTGTGGTAGACCTGACCTTCGCGAAAGTCAGGATGGATGGTTCCCGTCGTGAAGTGCAGCAGATGATAGACGATGAAAATGCCAATAATGGGCCCGGTCCATCTCATAGTGCGTGACGCAAAATCAGACCCAACCGCCCGCCATCGTTTATAGGCAACGGGCCGGCTCTTCTGGCTCATCCTGGCCAACTGAAAAGCGGCGATGATGTGCAGGATGACTGCGAGGAGAAGTATTGCGCGTGCGGTCCACAGCAGACCCGGGTTCGACTTTAGAAAGGCGGCGTACGCGTCAATTTTCGCGGGCCCTCGGAATACCAACAGGTTCCCCGCAACATGGCCGATGAGGTAGCCGACGCCGATTGCACCGGTTACGGCCATCACGATCTTTTTCCCCACTGTGGAGTCCCAGAAGGCGATCAACGAGGTCGGTCGCTGCACCGTGCGTGGGAAGAATTCTTCGTTAGATTGCCTCATCATAACTTTCTTCACGGAGACGAGAATTTCGGACAAGACCCGTTGCAAACGATTTTTCAAAGCTGCCATGTCTGGAGATTTTTTACAATTGCTGCTCGGCCCGATATCGATTCTTCAGATTATCTTGCCGTTTCCGTAACTTTCTTCCCGTCAGCGTAGATATTTACTTCCACTCTCCCCGGCCCGACTCAATTCCAGGCGCGACAATTCGGTAGCCGAGTAAAACCTTAAAGTGTTATTGCGAGGTTCGGTAGCGTATTACCACCTATGGAGGACACGTATTAACACTTGAAACTTTCTGCCGCAGGTGGTGATTATTGAGATGAGAACTCACTAATCATCCGGCAAAGTTGATGGTGAGAGTATGAGCAGGTACGTTGATTTTAGGCCTTTTGCGGTTCCTCCCCGAGCAACTTGCCTACCACTTCCGTTTCTTCGGGAGGAGCAAATTCATAGGCTCCCCAGGTGACAATCGGAGTGCTGGTAAAGTTTTCGGTTAACGGTGGCGACTGAATTCGCCATTCCAAGCCTGGCAAGTTCCAGGGATTGGCCTCGGCGCGTCTACCGTAACGCATCGACCAAATTAGATAGATCGCCGGGACCAAATACCCCAGAGCCAGAATTGATGCACCCGCAGTGGAGAGCACATTAAAGACTTGAAATTCAGGTGGGTAGGCATGATATCTACGAGGCATGCCAAGGTAACCCGCTATGAACTGTGGGAAGAACGTCAAATTAAATCCAGCGAAAATAAGAAGTGCTGAAAACCTACCCCAGCCGTCCGGATACATCCGCCCGCTAATCTTGGGCCACCAGTAGTGCAGGCCACCCAGATAACCAAACATAGCCCCACCAACCATGATGTAGTGGAAGTGGGCCACGATAAAGTACGTATCGGTAACATGGACGTTGACACCGAGGCTTGCCAGAAAAAGCCCTGTCATTCCGCCGACCGTAAAGAGTCCGATAAAGCCAAGAGCATAAAGCAGCGGAGTGTCAAAAGAGATGGAACCTTTGTAAAGAGTGGCGGTCCAGTTGAATACCTTTATTGCGGAGGGAATTGCTACAGCAAAACTCAGGAAAGAAAAGATCATACCAGCATAAACTGACTGGCTGGAAACGAACAGGTGATGTCCCCAGACCAGAAAACCAAATACTGCAATCGCCAGACTCGAGAAAGCGACAAATGAATACCCGAAGATATTTTTGCGGGAAAAATTGGCAATCAATTCGCTGACCACGCCCATACTGGGCAGGACCATAATGTAAACGGCCGGGTGCGAGTAAAACCAAAAAAGGTGTTGAAAAAGGACCGGGTCTCCTCCAATGGCGGGATCGAAAATTCCGACGTGAGCCAACCGTTCAAACGCCAGGAGGAGGATCGTGATTGCGATCACAGGAGTGCCCAGAATCATGACCAGGCTGGTGGCGTATATGGACCAGATAAACAGTGGCAGTCGAAACCAGGTCATGCCGGGAGCGCGCATCGTGTGAACTGTCACGATGAAATTAAGCCCGGTTAGAATCGATGAAAAGCCACTGATAAAGATACCGATACCGGTGGCTACCACGTACGAGTTGGAGTAAGTCGTGCTGTAAGGAGCGTAGAAGGTCCAGCCGGTATCGACACCGCCGGCTAACAAGGCGTAGATAGTAATCAATCCGCCCAGCATGTAGATGTACCAGCTCAGAAGGTTGATCCTGGGAAAGGCTAGATCCTTTGCCCCAATCATTATTGGCACAAGAAAATTCCCGAGCGTTGCCGGAATCGATGGTATCAGGAAGAAAAACACCATGATGATGCCGTGCTGTGTGAACACCTTGTTGTAGGTTGTCGATTGCAGGAGATCACCCTGCGGAGTCAGTAACTCTAGACGAATGAGCATGGCGTAAATGCCGCCAATGATGAAGAAAAAAGAGATCGACCCGAGGTAGAGGAGGGCGATGCGTTTATGATCCCTCGTCAGCAGCCACGACTTAAGACCATACTCTGCATTGAGATAATTAACTCTTCCGGGTTCGGGTAATTGAAATGTTTCCATCGCTTCGCACCTCTAGCAAACTACCAGGTTGTGTTTATCGCACGGGCGGCGCGTGAAGGACGGCAGGACTATCGGCCCCCGTGCCCGTGTTCCGGGTTTGCAGTCTCTGCAGCCTGCGTGCCAGTCGCTGCTGGTCCCCAGCGACGCAGCAGCAATAGCAGGGTAAGCATGGCCACTACTGTTGCGACGCCTCCAAGGCGAATCATGTTCATGACCACGGCGCCATACTTCCCGGTAGCGGGATCGTAGTGATAGCAGTAGAGCAGCAACTGATCCACGGGCGAACCGATCTTGTTCGCAGACGCTTCGATCAATCCGAGACGCAGATCGCGAGGCGCATATTCGATTCCATAAAAATAGCGCGCAAGCTTCCCTTGCGGTGTTGCTACATAAATTGCGCTGGCGTGTGCAAACTGATTCGTCTCTTCGTCGAAGTGGTAACGAAAACCAACGGCATTGGTTAGTCGCTTGATGTTCGTTTCATCTCCAGTAAGAAAATGCCATCCGCTCGCCGCGTCGGCGCGTTTCTCTTCCGGCAGATACGCTACATAGGTGCTCTTCTTGGCAGCAGCAAGTGTCGGAGTTTCGCGGCTATCGAAACTCACTGTGATAACTTCAAACTCTTTACCGGGTCTGAACGACATGACCCTGAAGGCGCCGACCATACCGTTTAATACCTGGTTGCAAAGCATCGGACATTCGTAAAAAACCAGCGACAGCACCACCGGCTTGTTGCCGAAATAGCTTCCCAGCTTTACTGTCTCACCGCTTTCGTTTCGAAACTCGAGATCGAGCGGCAGTTGTTCATTAAGTTTCTGATCAATGCCAACATCATTTAGCGCCTTGGGTAAGCCGCTTGGCGCTGGCGGATTATAAGGACGGGAATTGTAAAGCGGGGAGCCGCCTTTCGGCACCCCCATCTGAGCGGAAACCGTAAGGCTTGAGAAATGTGAAATGATGAAAATGAGAATTAAAAGAAGCAACGACCAATGCGCGGGTTGCAGGAACAAGAAACGAGCGCCCAGCATTCTAGATTCACCTGGGACTATCTTTAACATCTGCACGTCCTCTATTTGTACCTTCCAAGGAATGCACCGCCCATTCTGCTCTCCTCAAATGTTGCGGTCAACGTGAAATCATGTGAATTGGCTCCGGAAACATTCAGCTTAAATAACCGCTAGTTCGTGTGTCCAAAGATTTAAATGGCAAATGCTTTTCTTTGGAACACGCGGACCATCGGTAGTTAAGCTTTGCAGTCGATCGCTCGTACGGGTTACGCGGCGGTAGCTTTTTCAAGCCGGTCTATCTTATTGCCAGCGTTCTTCCACTCTTCGAGTCCGCCTTCGTAGGCTTTGACGTTCGTGTAGCCCAGATCCATGAGCTTTTGAGCTGCTTGCAGGCTCTGCGGGCATTTGGGGCCGCCGCAATAGACGATAATTTCTACGCCCTTCGGCGACTTAGCTTCCGATACTTCCCGTCCGATCGCGTCGAGCGGCACGCGACGTGAGCCCGGGATCATCTCACCCGTGAAATACCCGTCCGTTAGAACGTTCCATAAATGCAAGCTATTGTCCTGCTCCAAACGTTCCTGCAGTTTTTCCGTTGAAATGGTGCTTACCTCAGCCATTCTGAATTCTCCTCTACTGTTGGTGTGTCGCCTGCTCTTCGTGATAGACAGATTTCACGAAGCCAGGTCTTTAAATTCTAAAATGAATTGCTGCTGATCGTTGCCACGTGAACGTCGTATTTATACCGGGACAGAATTCTCGTCCCGGAAGACTCGGCGTCCAAATCATCGTATGCAACGATCAGCATGTATTCAACTTAGATTAGTAGATAGGTTGTGGGTAGCGTATTAACACCTGACAGGCGTAGGTATTAACACGCGATGATCGGTTAGGGAGCAGACTGTAGCTTGAAGTGCGCTGCGTTTTATCGTCGCTTCGGCCGTTATATTCTTGAGATTAATTTCATCTGGCCCAACCGTAAGCTAGTCACCAGGATCAGCACGTTGTTACCTTAGAGCTGAAGCGATGGCGAAAGAGTACTAACCTCGTGGGTGACGTGGAGTGTTATCACGCGATCTTTGCCGAACTTCCAGAGCCGAATGAGACTGAGTGGGCTGAGGCGGGATCTTATGTGGGCGGGACTTACTTATTACGATGCCTTACTTGAAGGGTTAGGCACCGGTTGGCGAAGTTGAAACAAGTTGACTATTTTAGAACTCCTATTGTCAGACATTGAAGGCAATGGACGCGTGGCATTTGCGGCACTCTAATTCCACTCCAATGCGATCGCACTGCCCTTGAGATGTGGTCACCCACGTGCGTGAAGTTAAAGGAGGATCGTGAGGCACGTGCTGTGTATGGCCACACTCCAAGTCTGCTACCCAATGAAATTCCTCGTCCTGGTGGAATCCAATGATCTTTTGTTTCACTGGTAGTCTCGCTGGACAGCTTATCAGCTTTGACCTGAGTAGGCTGCAAGTAGCTCTTCGTCCGGAATGGTCACACTACGATTATCCACCTGGATTAATCCGTCTTGTTGTAACCGAGCCAGCGCACGCGACACTACTTCGCGCACGCTGCCAACGCGCGCGGCAATCTGCCCGTTTGTCATCACAAGGTCGAAGGTGATGCCGCTTTCTAATCTCTTTCCGCGACGTTCCCCTTCTGTCAAAAGTAAACGAGCGAGTCGTTGCCCGACTTCCTTTAATGACAGCGCTTCGACCAGTTCTGCATGCCGCCGCAAACGTCCCGCAAGCAGCTTGAGTGCGGCAAGCGAGATCGTTGGGTGTTGCAGACAAACTGCCCGCACGTCACCCTTAGCGATAAAGAGAAGGACTGAGTCTTCATCCGCGACCGCCGTTGCCGGGTACGTTCCATCATCGAAAACCGGCACGTCAGCAAGGATGGCTCCAGCACGCTCGGTGTGTATGACTTGTTCTCGTCCGTCCGGGCCAGCCCTGAAGGCGCGTACCGCCCCACTGACGACAACGTAGAGTCCGCGAGCCTCTTCGCCGGCAATAAACAAAACCTGTTCCCGAGAGAGCTTGTGCTCAGTGCAAAGAGAGGCCAATGCACGCAATTCTTCGTTCTTTAAGCTGCCAAAGAGAACAGTGGCACGAAGCGCGGCGATCTTGTCTGTTGCCATGGAATATATGATCGGCTCGGCCAAACCTTTTTACAAGCCAACTCGTGCGTCTCTACATCGCGCAAGATGTCTAACGTCAGAGCAAACTGCCTTAAGCACATGCTGCCGAACATGGCTACATTGATATCGTTGAATTACTCAAGCGGCCATGACCAGGTCGAAGGAAGCGCAGTCTCAAACTGTTCCCTATCAAAGGGGAACCGTTAAGAGTGTGCTGTCGCTTCCATTACAATGGTATAGTCTGTGATATGGACGTGGTGGGCGCAAAAATCCTGGCGATGTTTGGAACTTTCAATAAGGAGAAGCTGGATCTGCACGAACTGTTCGAGGCAGGTGGTAATGACCCTGACGCTCGCACTGCTGTGCTCGATAGGGTTGAGCGCCTGGTTAAAGACGGGCTGTTGGAGGAGCGCGGCAATGACTTTTACGCGTTGACGCGAGCAGGTCGCATCAATATCGGACTCAAAGATTAGACCGGTACCCGCCTGAGTTCCTCTTCTCGATCAAACAAGCTCTCATGCTTGTTTGGACCAAGAGTGGCTTTCACCGCGCAAGGGAAAATACCCGACGAAGATCCTAGACTTGTTGATGGCTTCATCATCACGAAGCTCGTTTCCTGCTCCTTAAGGATTCCAGCGCCGGAGAGTAGATACCAAAACATCTTGTCATTGGAGAACGACACACCACGATCGAATGAGCCAAAATGAGGATTGATAACCACGAACAGTATTCTTGCATTCTTTATCGGTAGCGGATCATGTTTAGGTGTTATTATTCGTTCCTTTAGTTTGAATCAGCTAGCTATCAACGAGACTCATTAGTTGTCATGTGCTTCATTCTGCCCCTCTCGTTTCTGTTCCAATATGGCGAACGTTTGTAATGGGCGTAAAGCTTAACCTCATAGTCGCGTGTGAGCGGTTGCGCTGGATCGAATTCCGGAGCGTTAGTGATGAGTTCGCGCCCGAGACTCACGTATGCGTTTGCCTCTGCCCAACTTATCCAGAGGATCCATTCAGTAGCCAGCAACACCTTCTTACCTGGCCACCAATTCCTTGTATCTGCCACAGCGTACCGGACTGTCCACGTCTGATCGTCGACGATAAAATCTTCGATATGTCCAATCTCACCATCCACAGCCATGATGTGGTATCCACCCACCACGTCCGTGCTTCGTAAATGAGGGTCGTTCTCTTCTTTGAATCCTGTGTCCACGGATCTTTCAGATCCAGAACCGGTCCCTGCGCTTCCGCCTGAAGGATAGCGATCAGTAGCACCGAGACCAGTCAACCCCCAATAGTAGGTCGGCCATCCGAAATAGATGGAGTAATCAGTCGGATGCTGGAGCGCAACTGGTTTGTGGGTGTAGATATCAGCGCCTTTCTGAATTTCTTCTCTCGTGAGGGACACATGAATGTTTTTGCCAGAAGCATCCGCTTCAATGACGACTGTCGGGGAAATAAGTACTTTCCTGCCGGACAGCCAATTGCCGACATCCACTACCACATACTTGATGGTCCAGGTCTGATCATCGAAATAGAGTTGTTCGACATGACCGATATCTCCGTCTGTTGCGCGGATCGTATAGTCTTGCAGCTCTCTTACGCGTAGTAACATGATCAAATCCCCCCACCCTCTGAATCATTCGATCTTCCACTCCTACCATACAAAAAAGTCAACGATCTACTGGCGCGCATCATTTAGTAATATTAGGTAGTACCGCGGTCACGGGACTTAAAATCCTTTCTCCGAAAGGACTGCGGCTTCGACTCCCACCCTCGGCGCCATTCCTAATCTCCCGGTTGAGTTAAGGACATTCGATTACTGATTGATAGGATCGGAACCTGCGATCGCCTGACGCATTATACGAAATGCTCGCTCTCTGCTGGGTCCACCTCCGCAGCATGCTTGTGCTCTACGTGTAACGAAAAAGCGAAGGTTGCTCCCTTACCGGGTAAATTTTCAACCCAGATTTTACCGCCATGCGCTTCGATGATGCCGCGGGCAATGGCCAGTCCCATACCCGTACCGGAATTTTGTTGCGGGTGGGTACCACGATAAAACTTCTCAAAAAGACGGCTGGTTTCCTCAGGCACAATACCGGGCCCCTGATCCGTTACACTAATCAGTAACTCATCCCCTTTCATCTCCGCTTTTACAGCTATTTCGCCACCCGGCGGTGAATATTTAGCTGCGTTCTCAACCAGATTCGAGAGTGCTTCAGCTATGAGGCGAGAATCAATGAGGACAACTGGAAGAGAGTCGTCACATTCGACTTCCACGTGGTGGTGGCGAGTCAAAACAGCGCATCGATCGAGCACGTTATGAAAGACTTCACACGGGGATTCCCATTTCTTTAATAGAGGCAATTCGCCAGCGTCAATCCGGGCCATGGACAGCAAGTTTTCAATTAGTCGTGAGAGCCGTGTGACCTCTTCGCTGATGATCAAGTGGAACTCGTGTAAGGTCGCCGCGTCCCACTTAGTGTCACTATGAAGAAGACTATCGACAGAAGCGCGAATGGAAGTGAGTGGTGTGCGCAAATCGTGAGAGACCGAAGCAAGCAAAGCGGATTTTAACTCATTGCTTTGCTTCAGTGCTTCTGTGCGGTTTACCTGTTCCAAGATGCGCGCCCGGTCGAGAGTCCACGCGACCAGTCCGGCAATAGCTTCCATCGTTTTCTCCTCAAGTGTTGCAATCAGCACCATCACTCCTATCGAGGATGCTCCTACATTCAAAGGAAGGTATGTGATTGCGGAAGAGGACTCGGTGTCTCCGGACGCGAGAGACTTGATTTCCGTTGTCTTCTCCGTGTTCAGGCGAACTACTGTCAATTTTCCCGAGAGCGAGACTTGCTTAATACTTGTTAATGAAGGTGTAAATACCTTTTCCTCGCTCAGCTCTGAAGCAATTGAGAGAGCACTCCAGTCACCATTGTCATCTGCCTCGAAAACACCACAATACTGAACAGCGAAGACCTCTTGTATCTTCGGAGCTATAGCCGAGATCAGCGTTTTGGGATCCAAGGCGGCGCTGCTGGTTCGGCTGAGCTGATATAGCTTCCATATCTCTTCACGACTCTTCACGGCTTCCTGGGTTCGTGAGCGAGCCGTGGACCAGAGCTGGCTGGCGACCACCGCAGTTATCAGGAACGATGTGAGTGCCACCCAATTGTGTGGATCTTCCACCGTGATGGTGAACGGTGGCGGAAGAAAGAAAAAGTTAAAGCAGAATGTGCTAATGAGGGAAGCGAAAATGCTGGGGCCGTGTCCCTGTTTGGACGCAACGATTAAGACTAACAGCAAATAGCTCAATGCGACAGTAGTGATGCTGACGTCGGTTAGAAACAGCTGGCGAAAAATTAACACGCGAAAAATTACGGTTACGGTAGTAACGCCGATAAGGGCTGCTACATATCCTCTCCAATTGCGGTGTATGGCTACAGACATCTTTGATAACCGCCATGGAGCAGCTCTAGGATTTGGTATCTGCGTCGCATTGAAACATGCCCTTCTCAGCCTGCTTGCCGCGTCCTAACAGCGAAGTGTGGCTCGCCGTTATACCAGAGGAAGGTAAAGATGAGCCCAGTTCCGGCTTTCAAGAGTAAGCGTGGGCAGGTCAGCCACATGAAGACCTAGACTGGTATCTTGCGTATCGGTATTGTGAGCAGTGGACCATCGTCTACTCTCCATAGGGTGCGCCAGTCTTGTTCGTTATCACCGCTTTGCTTAGGGCCTGGGAAGCTTTTTGGACAACCATCAAAGGGAGGCTTACCGTTAAGCACGAGCCTTGCCCTTTTCCGGAACTTTCTGCGCGTACTCGACCGTGATGTAGCTCTACTAATTGGCGCACAATCGCAAGACCAAGGCCCAGCCCCTGACTTCTTGTTGGTGATCCGTCAGGTTGACGGTAAGGCTCAAAAACATAAGGCAAGAAGTTCTGGTCTATGCCTTCTCCGGTGTCGGTGACCTTAATTTCCATGTATGAACCAACGCGCTCAAGCTGGACCAGCACGTGACCTCCTTCCGGTGTAAACTTTATGGCATTTGAAAGAAGGTTCCACATGACTTGCTGCAAACGGGCCCGGTCTCCCAAAACATAAGCTGTCTCCGAAGTGGTAATGCGTTGCAACCGGATATGCTTTGAATCAGCCAAAGGTTGCAAAGAATCAATTGCCGAATCAATGACTGTCGAGAGTTTGACTTGATCAAGACGAAGACGCAACTTGCCGGTCTTGATGCGCATAACATCGAGCAAGTCATCAATCAATTGTTCTTGAGCCCGCGCATTCCGCTCTATCGTTTCGAGTCCGTGGACGTATTTAGATGGATCTGGTTTCTCTCCACTCAACAGCCGCGACCAACCGAGGATTGCAGTCAGCGGCGTGCGAAGTTCATGGGAAGCAGTCGCCAGAAACGCATCTTTACTTCGGTTGATTTTCTCCGCTTCTGCGCAAGCCCGGTGCTCTGCCTCATATAGTCGAACGCGGCTCAGCGCTTGTTCACATTGAGCTGTTAACAGAAGTATAAATTCGCGCTCTTCGGGATTAAATTTCCGGTCCTCGGAGAACTTGAGATGCAACATCCCAGAGGCGCCGCGCTCCAAGATCAGTGGAAGGCAAGCCATTGACCGACACTCTTTGAGAGCTTCTCTTGCTGTGGAGTCTGAGTAGTAGCGCCACACGTCAGCTAGGGATTCGACCCAAACCGCCTTTCCCTTTGTTACAGCCTCCGAAAGCGGAAAATGGGCATTCATGACGTCGATAGTACAAACGTTGATTGCCTCACTCGTGAGGCCGGACACATCTGCTATCTCCCAACCTTCGGCTCCTCCAGTTTTCATGAGAAGAGTGGCGCCGCTGGCTCTGACCGCACTCCGAACTTGATTGACGAGCACCCGAACAACCTCTCGGGAGGTAAATGCATGAGAGAGGGAGGCCGTCAGGCCTTGGAGCGCACGGAGTCGCTCGGCGAGTGCTTGCGCGGTTTCACAACATGCCGCCTCCGGAATCAGCGATTGATAACAGTCTTGTTGGCCGCCTTCGAGATTAATTACATCGTCAAGCTTTGCGCCGGAAACATTGCAATGCATGAATGAAGAAGGGGCGCGTTTCTGCATGTTAGTTATTCCCGTGTATCTATGAAGGCGATCTTCCAACTGACTGTAGTTCGTCTGCACAGTAGCAGGGCATCGGTAAGAAAGTCATAAATGAGACGTTAAGAGTTCGTTAGGGAGTTGTTAAAAGATTGAAGAACACTCTTTCCAAAGAAGATAAGGGATAGGTTAGTCAGTGAGCATTACCCCGATAATTGAGCATGGGTAATTGCAACAGATGCTCTCTCCGTTGCAAACATTCCAAGGATCGTTTACTACAATTTAATGGTCCGTTTACTACAATTTAAGGGTTGAAGCACATGTATGCGACAAACAGTCTCTAAGATGTAGAACTAATCATCAGTAGGGAAGGACCAGACGAAGAACGATGAGAAAGTGTTTTCAAGAGCGCGCGTACGTCGGACTCGGTGCAGTCTTGATATTGTGCCTAATGTTAATAACAGCTCCGGGGCAAAGGAAGCTAGGAAAGCGGATGAATGATGCGGCGGTTCCCATAGACTTGCTCAATCACAGGGAGGAAATTCCTGCCGGTTTTACTTACAGTAGTTGGGAGTCCGGAAACAACACGTCACGTGCACTTGTAGTCGTGAAAGTGTCCATGCGGGATATGCAGTTTTCTCCTCAAACACTTAACATAAAGAAAGGCACCGTTGTGGAGTGGACTAACGACGACCTTGTGCCTCATACCGCCACCTCAGCCTCTTTTGATTCAGGTTCTCTTGGGCGTGGAAAATCATGGCGGCACACGTTCACGAAGGTGGGTCAGTTTCCGTACGCGTGTACATTCCACCCCCTGATGAAGGGTGTAATAGTCGTCAAGTAGCCCAAAAGCAGACGAGATACGCGCGTGCGACTTGAAGGCGATCGCTAGGTAATCCCGCGTGTGAGCTGTAACACCGAAGTAAATCCAGCCAACCTCCGTCGTGCGCCCTTGTCAAGGAAATGGGGGGCTCAAGCGGTCAGGATCACCCAGCGACACACGGCGCAGCCGGAATCGGATCCATCGGTCCAACTCCGAATGCGCTGCTAAGGCTTGCGGCATTGTGAGCTTGGTCTGGCAGCAAGAGTGGTTTTTGTCTTTTTTCCAGGTTCACACGCCTATTTTCTCATTGACTCCTGTAGCTTTTTCGCATGTTCCAAATGCGACACAAAGATTGGGCGCGCACTCTCGAGAAGGCTCTTGAGTTCAGCGTTCTTAGTGTTTGGGATCAAGGTGTTGTCGAGCACACCCATGACCGCTTCATGGTAGCTTACCTCGTTATCGATGTAAGCCTTATTAAACTCAGCGCCCTTCAGAGTCATCATCTGGGCCATCTTTTTGTCACCATCTGATTTTAAGCTCTTGCTGGTATCGCTCTCTTCCGGCGTCACGCCAAGCTTTTTGACCAAAGCAGTAGCCTTGGCATTCACGGCCGTGTGATCGCGAACCATCGTTGCAGCGAATTCTTTGACCGCCTTGTTGGTTGTCTTTTGCTCAGCCATTTTGGCCGCGTCAATATCTACAGAGTTCGCCGTGACTGCGATCATGGCGATCTGGGCATCAGTCGGGGGCGGAGCGGTGGCTTCTTGAGCGTGGGCAGTGCTGAAAGCCGTTAGAACGGCTAACGCAAGAATAAGTGATTTCAACATACTAAGTATTCTCCTTTTTGGTTTGATTGGATCAAGAGAGAGAAAGGATAGTCGGCTAGTTGTCGAGTTAACTGGAGGTCATCTGACTGATTTTTCTTCACTTTATTCCCCCTTGTTATTAGTTCAGAGTCTCTCCATTCCTGGGGTAATTCCCAGTATGGGTTATAAGCGACCGCTCGACGTCGCCATCTCTTCTTGCAGATCGCGTATTCCCAATATCAAAAACGGTCGCCTGGCGAAGTGGGACTGTTCATCTCGGCCCGATTACTTCTTCTTGATTCCATTTTCAAAAATATCTCTTCCAGTTTGGCATCTCCGAGAACCAGTTTTGCCTTAGGGAACAACCAGTCTTCCTCCCTCACCACGAATATCTGAACTCGTCGCTCCAGTTCGGCGAGCAGATCATCCCCGCAATCCAGCTGTGTTTCTTCCGGAAGCTTCTCAATCCTCTTCAGAGTCTCATCGATTCTCTTGTGCTCGCGGTAACACTCATCGACAAGGATCCCCGTATCGACGAAAGCTTTTAACTTTGGAAAAAATGTTCGTTCTTCGATATCAAGGTGCTGAATCAGAGTTTCCCTGAGCTTGCCGAATATCCTTGGCCGTTCGCGGACGCTTTCCTCATTGGTGTGCTTCACCTTGCCGGTGAATTCATTAATGAGTTCATTAATGATGTCCAGGATTCTTTTGTGATCGTTCTTGAGAAGCTCTATTCCGTTCATGTTGGTTTGCGCCTTAAGAGTCGTAATACTGGCTGAGCGCGACTGTAGCAGGATGCAAGTTAGGAAGTCATAAAGAGGAGGTTAAGAGTGCGTCAGCAAGGGGTTAAGAGAGCGTTAGCCGACCAGCGTGCAGCAACACAATAATGCGTTTTGCTTTCCGACTCGGTCATCACAGCCAGCCGTTAGTAAATCCGGCCCGGCGCAAGCCCTTCACTAAGTACGAGCATCCGCGCATTAGTTTCCAGATCAGGCCGGAACGATAATTCTCGATCATCAACACGATCGGTCCCTGGTTGAGGCCATAGTGCCACTGCGATACCCACCCGTGTTGGCCACCCATTTGATCTGGAAAGGTTGGATTAAATGTCGCCTTGAAGCCGTAAATATTATTCTCTCGCAGGCGAATTTGATTGAAGTATTCAATTGCCGGGACTACTAGTTCCGGAGCGAAAGGTAGCGAAGCGACCACGGCCCACGGCGCCAGTGTCCCATCGTCCGGTCCAAAAGGAGCGCCGCGCGCGAGGTAGTCGAAGAATTGACGCTCGACCCCTTTCACCTTAATCGTGGTTGGGCCTGGGCCGTCACTCGCTGTAATGCCCCAGCAATCTTTGCCGTAGCCTTCAAAGCCTAGCGGATTGTGGATCGCATACTGACGCTGAACGTAGGTTGCGCGTCGACTGTTCTCAAAATAATCCAAGCCGCGTTCGCGCATGAATCGGTCCTGGATGCCGCGAAAGTCAATCCACAGGTGGGAAAGTTGGTGAATGAAGAGCGGTCCTGCGTAGAGTAACTCTGTATCGTAGACTTTCTTCCATTCGTAGCTCGCACACCATGCCTGATAACTCTCTGGCGTCAGTGGATGTGTCGGAGAGCCTAAAGCAAGAAGATAAAGTAGCAGGGCCTCATCGTAACCGTTCCATCGATACTGCAGAAAGCCGCTCTCTGATTTCCACCCATGCGTGACGGTGGCGCCGCGGTCAAGCGCCCACTGCCAATCAGCGCGTCGGTAGAGTTCGTCGGCCAACTTCCGTATCTCCTGTTCCTCGGCGGAGTCATGATCGAAATAAGCAGCTGCAGCCAGCATCCCTGCAAATAAAAACGTTGAATCCACGGTTGACAGCTCACATTTCCATGCACGCCGTCCAGTTTGCATATCGAGAAAGTGATAGTAAAAGCCTTTATAGCCGGCTGCATCAGCGGCGGTAGATTGTTCGCTATTCCAGAAGAACCTGAGTACCGTCAGTGTCTTTCGAATGGCTTCACTGCGAGTGCAAAAAGCGCGTTCGACGCCGATCGGATAAGCGGCGAGCGCGAGTCCAACCGCGGCGATACTCGCGGGCCATCCCAGGCGTGTCTTGTCTGCTATCAGGCCGTTGGCTGGATTGTCTTCATGTAAGAAGTAGGCGAACGTATCACGCTCGAGACTGTCCAGCATCTTGTTGTTCTCAAGATCGAGAGACGTGTGGCCTGATATCTCTTGAGGCTGCTTCATGAGTGGCCCTCTCCCTCAAATAAGTTTGTGCCAAACGCAATGTATATGGTGGCTACTGATTGAGGCGGAAGTGACGCATCATGTGCAAGGATCTGATCTGCGTACTTCAAAGGACACGGTTCGTTCACCAGACATGATGATCCCTGCAACTTCTTGACCTCCGTCGTGCGGAGATATTTAGGCTCGCCCATCGAGATCCAAAGTGAAACGGACAAATCTGACTCTAGCAGGATGGAAGTTAGGAAGTTATAAAGAGGAGATTAAGAGTGCGTCAGCAAGTGATCAATATTAGATTAGCCGACCAACTCGTACGCTTGGGCGACGATCAAATCTGGAGAATGATCTAAAGCTGAATTGAGTACTGAAAGGAGCTAGGCATCATGGCTACGAGGACTGGGTATGCTATCTGGGAGGGAACCCTTAAAGACGGTAAAGGGACGATGAAGCTGGGAAGCGGCGCTTTCGAAGGCCCTTATTCTTTTGCTTCACGGTTTGAAGATGGGAAGGGAACAAATCCTGAGGAGCTAATTGGTGCGGCTGAGGCAGGCTGCTATTCGATGGCGCTCTCTCTTGGTCTCTCGAATGCAGGCTATTCGGCTAAGCACATCAGCACGACCGCTAAGGTCCACATTCAACAGGTAGCCGATGGTTTTAGGATTACCTCTATAGACCTCAACACAGAAGCCGAGGTTCCGGGAATTGATGAAAAGACATTCATCGAGCAGGCTGAAGCGACGAAAAAGAATTGCCCCGTATCTCAGGCACTGGCCGGGACCGAAATAAAGCTGCAGGCCAAGCTGGTCCAATCCGCAAGTTGACGTGATGACACTTCCCACGTGAGGACTCAGCTGCGAACTTCGCGGCTCAATTCGGCCGTTAGTACATCTCGCAGTTGTTCAGGTCGCTTCAGTTTAGTACTTGCTAAGGGCGGCGACCGACCATTGCACAGTTTGTACGAGCGGTGCCGGGTAAACTCCCAGCAATACAAGCAGCAACGTCAAGGTGGCAAGCGCAACCGTGTCAGTAAGGGAGAGTGACAGAACTGGAACTCCGGGCGGCGGATTCTTGTACATGGCCACTATGATGCGCAGGTAATAGAAAAGACCGACCCCGCTACTCAACACCAAAATAAAGACGAGCCACCAGAGCGTCGAACCCACAGCCGCCACAATGATATAGAATTTTCCAATGAAGCCTGCCGTAAGCGGAATGCCCGCGAGCGAAAGGAGCGTTGCAGCGAACACGACTGCGAGCCAGGGGCGTTTCCAAAATAATCCCTGGTAATCGATCATCGCGTCAGAATCTCGATCTTCAACAGACAACGTCGAGATGACCCCGAAGGCCCCCAACATGGTCACAAAGTAAGCGACCAGGTAGTAAGTGACGGCAGCTGTTCCGATGCTGCCACTTGCGAGAAACGCCACCAGCAAGTAGCCGAGATGAGCAATGGAAGAATAAGCGAGGATACGTTTAACGTTTGTTTGCAAGAGAGCGAGTAGATTGCCTGCAAGCATCGATGCAATGGCGATGATAGCGAACAGCAGAAACAGCGAGCTGGAGTCGTGAAGGCGCATTCCGGAGAAATATCGCATCAGAAGCGCGAACATTCCTCCTTTTGAAACGGTTGCAATGAACGCCGTTACTGGGGCGGGCGCGCCTTCGTAAACATCGGGCGTCCACATGTGGAACGGAACGACTGCGAGTTTGAATCCAACACCGACGATGATCATCGCGAGACCAGAAAGCACTAGTGTTGAAGATGCTTTGCCGCTCATCAGCAGCGACATGCGCGCAACGTCCATGGATCCCAGATCGGCGTAGGTTAACGCCATGCCGAACAAGAGAAAGGCGGAGGATGCCGCCGCAAGAATCAAATACTTGATGCCGCCTTCGATGCAGCGCTCACTTGAGCGTTGGTAGGCGATCAGAACGTAAAGCGAGACGCTTAGAATCTCCAGACCCAGAAAAAAGGAGACGAAATGGGTGCTCGCTACGAGGACAGCCGATCCCAGCGTTGCTAAAAGAAGAACCAGATAAAATTCCTCACATTGCTCTCGATGCCTTTCCAGATAGCTGTAAGACAACAAAGTCACGACGAAGCTGGCCGCGAAAATCAGAGCCATGTAGAACAGCGAATAATCATCCATGATCAAAAGCGCAGCCACCTGACGCGAAACGCCACGCGAAACCACGAACAGCGACGCGAAGGCTCCGGCATCGGCGAGTAGCGTCAACGCCATTGTGAGTGCGTGGTTGCGCCTCGCGGCAATGACGAGCATGATTACGATCGTCGAGCAAGCTAAAACAATCAAAGGGGACAAAGCGATCAGATCTGGCGTGGTCAAGGAGCACCTCCCTGACTAGGCGAACCCGGCGATTCTGCCACGGTGGAATTGCTGTCCCCGGCGCCCAAACTATGAATTATGCTTTCTACTGATCGTTGCATTATGTTGAGCGCAGGCTGAGGAACGAGGCCCAGCCCGATAATGGTAGCAATCATCAACGCCATGGTTCCAACTTCTCGTGGTGAGAGGTCGGTCAGCTTTGGATATTCGCGCAGCGGCCCGTGAAAAGCGCGCTGAATTATCCACAAGGAATAGACAGTGGCGAAGACAATTCCCACAGTAGCCAAGGCGGTTAGCGGAATACTCACTCGATACGCTCCGAAGAGGACCAAAAACTCCCCAACAAAGTTACCGAGGCCTGGAAGCCCGAGCGAAGCAAGACAAAACAGCATAGTGACGGCGCCCATGCGTGGCACAACTGCCCACAATCCTCCCATGTTGTCCAGATTGCGCGTGTGGATCCGTTCGTCCAGCGCGCCCACGAGAACGAATAGTGCACCGGTGCTAATGCCGTGGGCGAGAATCTGAATCAAAGCCCCTTGCATGGCAATTTCATTTAACGCGAATACGCCCAGAAGCACGAAGCCCATATGGCTAACGCTCGTGTATGCGACGAGCCGTTTCAGATCTGTTTGGGCAAACGCCAGCACGGCGCCATAGAGAATGCCGATCACCGCAATTGTCATAGCCGCTGGAGCAAACGCCTTCGCCGCCTCAGGAAAGAGAGGAACCACAAAACGCAATAACCCATACGCGCCGGTCTTTAATAGGAGCCCTGCGAGGATCACGCTGCCTGCGGTGGGCGCTTCAGTGTGCGCATCGGGCAACCACGAGTGCAACGGTATCGCTGGCAGTTTCACAGCGAAGGCAATAAAGAATCCAAGCATTAACCACATAGCCACTGCCGGTGACATTGAGGTGCCAAGCAATTGCAAGTAGTCGAACGTGTAAATGCCGGTGGAGCGCCCGTGCACGAAATAGAGGCCAATGATGGCGACCAGCATCACCAGGCCACTCACCTGCGTAAAGAGAAAAAATTTAACTGCTGCGTAGACTCGGTTCTCGTGGCCCCAGATTCCGATGAGGAAGTACATCGGAACGAGCATCAGTTCCCAGAAGAAATAGAAGAGAAAAAGATCGAGGGCAAGAAAGACGCCGATGATGCCGCTCAAAATCCACAGCAGATTGAAGTGGAAAAAGCCGACGCGTTTCTGCACCTCATTCCAGGAGCAGAGCACCGAGATGAAGCCCAGAAACAATGTGAGAAGTATGAGCAGCAGACTAAGTCCATCGAGGCCGAGGTGAAAGCTGATGCCGAATTGCGGAATCCAATTATGATTCAATTCGATCAGCCAGCGCCCCATGCTGGACTGTCCGCGGACCGAAGCGATGCTTACCAGGACAACATCGATCGCCAGAGCTAACAGTGATATGGACCGCGACCAAAGAGCGCTGAAGCGGCTCGCCGCCCATGCGCCTACTCCACCAAGCAGCAAAACTATGATCACCCATGCCAGAATCATAGGAAAACCACGATCGCGATTGCCACTATTGCGCCAAACGCAATTCCGGTCATGTACCAACGCACGTTTCCGGTCTCAGTCTGTGACAGTGCGCGATAGAAGACCTCAGTAAGTTTCGCAATGCCATCGTAGATAGAATCAATGAAATCATCTTTGTTGGTGCGAGCCAGCCACGAATAGGGGATGACGAACAACTTGCTATAGAGCCAGTCAAATCCCCAACCCCCAAACCAAAAGCGATCCAGTGCCGCGCCCAGCGTGGATCGTGCGATACCTGCCATAACGCGTCGAAGAAAGAATAGATAGGCCAGATAGATCCCTAAGAGCGATATGACGGCAGCTACAATCTGTAATATCAACTCGGCGTGTCTATTGCCTGGTACATCGGGCAGTGCGGGCAGCACGCTTCCCATAAACTCGGAAAAAAATGGTCGGCCGCCCAGCGTATGTGGCAGCTCGACAATTCCTCCAACCAGCGAGAGACTCGCGAGCACAATCAATGCCACGCGTATTCGATTGCCGAGTGTGTAAGTCACCTTCTGCTTTACTTCACCGAAAAAGGTGAGGAATACCATCCGAAACGTATACAGCGAAGTCAGCAGCGCTCCCACCAGTCCCGCGATCCAAAGCCAGGTGCTGCCAGAGGGGGATGACCACGCGCTCCATAGAATGAGGTCTTTGCTGTAAAAACCCGCAGTTACCAACGGTAAGGCCGAAAGTGATGCCGCGCCGATCAGAAATGTCCAGAAGGTCAAGGGCAATCGGCTGCGTAAGCCACCCATTCTGTACAGGTCGTGTTCTTCGTGCATGGCCAGGATAACTACGCCTGCTGCCAGGAAGAGCAGGGCCTTGAAGAAGGCGTGAGTCATGAGATGGAAGATCGCGGCTGACCATGCACCCACTCCCAAAGCCAGAAACATGTAACCGATCTGGCTAATCGTTGAGTAAGCGAGGACCCGTTTGATGTCGCGTTGCGAAAGCGCGCTGAAGCCTGCGATTAAGAGTGTCGCTGCCCCGATTACTGCAAGTGCCGACTGTACTGGTGGAGCAAGCGAAAACAGTACGTGCGCCCGCGCGATCAGATAGACGCCGGCGGTCACCATCGTCGCCGCGTGAATAAGCGCGCTCACGGGCGTTGGGCCAGCCATCGCGTCCGGCAACCAGGTTTGCAGCGGCAGTTGCGCTGACTTGCCTACGGCTCCGCCCAACAATAATGCGGCAGCAGCAATTGCGAGTGGTGAATTCATTGTCCATTGCTGCGAGGCACGCTGCATTACTTCCTGGATCTGTAACGTACCGAGATGCGTGAACAACAGAAAGAGGCCAATCGCAAATGCCGTGTCGCCAACTCGCGTTACGATGAACGCTTTGCGGGCAGCTCGACCATTGGCAGGATCCTGGTACCAAAAACCTATGAGCAGATAACTGCAGAGTCCCACACCTTCCCAGCCCAGATAGAGCAACAATAGGTTGTCTGCCAGCACCAACGTGAGCATCGAGCCGACGAATAGATTCATGTATGCGAAGAAGCGGCTGTAAGCTGCATCGTCAATCATGAACTCTGACGAATAGAGATGAATCAGAAAACTGACAAAGGTGATCACGAGCGTCATCACCAAAGATAGCGGATCGAGATAGAAGGCAATTTTTGGCGTGAAGTTGCCAACCGAGATCCAGGTCCACAGCGTTTGTGAGTAAACGTGATTCGAGGGCGGCGAATTTATAAAACTAAAGCCCGCGACGAGAGCGACAGCGGTCGATAGGCCGACAGAGCCGACGCCTACACTCGCGACTATTGCGCGAGACAGACGAGCGCCAGCCAGCGCAAGCACGATGTAGCCTGCGAACGGGAGAGCGGGTATTAGCCAAAGCCAGTCGAGCATCTCATCCTCGCATCTTGCTGGCTGCGTCAACGTCAAGCGTTTGCAAACGGCGATAGAGTTGCAGCACCAGTGCTAGTCCGACGGATACTTCGGCCGCTGCAACCGCCAGTATGAAGACGAACATCACCTGACCGTCTTCCTGCGCCCATCTCGATCCCGCAATTACAAAGGCAAGACCAGCCGCATTCAACATGATCTCGATGGACATCAGTATGAAGATGACGTTACGGCGCACGAGCACGCCTATAAGCCCCAGAAGAAAGAGGAGCGCGGCGAAAAGCAATCCGTGCTCCATTGGCAGTGGCGGCATGTTCAGCTCCTTTCTTCGCGAGAGTCTCTGCCCAGGTGATAAGCGCCGACTACACCAGCGAGAAGCAACATAGACGCCAGCTCGGCCCCTAGTAGGTAAGGACCAAACAACGCAATTCCCACTTGCTTTGCTTCGATCGTCTCAGTTGTAATTGGCTGCTGTCCGCTCTGCCTGAGCATGAAAATAAGTTCGATTAGGAGAATGATCGTGAGGGTGATGGGTCCAAGCCACATACGCGGCCGCAGCCAACTGCTCTCCTGCTCAACTGTGCGCGGTCCCAGGTTGAGCATCATTATCACGAAGACAAACAGCACCATGATCGCGCCGGCGTAGATAATCACTTCCAAAGCGGCAATGAACGGCGCGCCGAGCCTGAAGAAGACCATAGCTACGGACAGAAGCGAGACAATCAGATAAAGCAGTGCGTGCACCGCGTTCAGGCGCGTGATGACCATGACTGTGGCCACGGTCGCTACGACTGCCGGGATATAGAAAAACCAATCCATTGGTGGTTGTCCGTCAAGGCAGCAGGCTGCGCACATCAACTGGCGGAGCTTCGTTCTCAGCCTCGCCTTTGTTTTTCCCTGCGATCGCCAGGCCGGCAATTTGGTAGAAGTTATAGCCTGGATACTTGCCTGGTCCATCGATCAGCAGGTCTTCCTTCTCATAAACCAGGTTCTCTCGCTTGTATTCGCACATCTCAAAGTCCGGCGTGAGCTGGATCGCGTAAGTCGGACATGCTTCCTCGCAGTAGCCACAGAAAATGCAGCGCGAGAAGTTGATGCGAAAGAACTCGGGATAGCGTCGTCCGTGCTCGTCTTCGGTTGCCTGTAAAGCGATACAGTCGACTGGACAGGCGACGGCGCACAAATAACACGCGACGCAGCGCTCGCCACCATCCGGGTCGCGCGAGAGGATGATGCGGCCACGCCAGCGCGGGGGCAGGTACGGTTTCTGTTCCGGATAGAGAATTGTCACGCGTCGCCGGAACATGTGCAGGAAGACTAGCCAGAGACTGCGCACAATACTCAACATCGAGTTCAGATTCTCCTAAAATGCTCGAAAGCTATTAATTCAAAGGGCTCACAATGATCCAGATTCCCAGCCCGGCTCACGGGCGTATTGCCAACAGAACTCCGCCAGTTACGATCAGGTTCAGCAGCGCCAACGGCAGCATCACCTTCCAGCCGTAGGCCATCAACTGGTCATAGCGCGGTCGTGGCAAAGTCGCGCGCAAGAGAATGAAGCCGCAAATAAAGACGAATGTTTTGAGGAAAAACCAGACGACAGGCGGAAGCACGGGACCCAACCAGCCTCCGAAAAACAGCGTAACTACCATTGCGGAGATCAGCGTGATGCCGAGATATTCACCGACAAAAAACATTCCGAACTTCAGGCCCGAATATTCCGAGTGATAACCTGCGACCAGCTCACTTTCTGCTTCTGGCAAGTCAAAAGGCAGCCGATGCGTCTCTGCTATACCCGCCACAGCGAATATGATCAGACCGAGAAACTGAGGTATGCAGAACCATAAGCGATGTTGTGCTTCGACAATCTCGCGCAGGTTAAAACTACCGGCGAGCATAACCACACCCATGACCGACAACCCCATGAACACTTCGTAGCTCAACATTTGTGCGGAGGCTCGTAGGCTACCGAGCAACGAGTACTTGTTGTTTGACGACCACCCGGCAAGTACGACGCTATAAACACCGAGCGACGACATCGCGAGAAAGAAGAGAAGTCCAATGTTCAGGTCTGCAACCAGGATATCCGGTCCGAAGGGGATGACCGCAAACGTCATTAATACGGTGATCATGATTACCGCCGGAGCGATGATGAATACAGGCTTATCAGCGAACGGGGGAATCCAATCTTCCTTCCAGAGTAGCTTGATCGTGTCTGCAAGCACCTGAAGCAATCCAGCCGGACCGACACGATTCGGACCGTAACGGTCCTGCCAAAGCGCAAGCAACCTGCGTTCGAGCCAGATTAGTCCGGCGGCAATCGTGAGGACTGAAATCAGCACTCCCGCAACAATGAGCAGCGATCGGATAGTTTCATTCATTCGCGTCACATTCTCGCGATCCTGCCCCAGGCCGGCAGATCGACAAACGGTAACTCGCGCAAACCCACCGGTAGTCCCGCGACCCCTTCGGGAATCGCGAGATGACCTTTCACGGGAAGGGAATAGGTACTTCCTCCCAAGTTGAGTTCGACTTGCTCGCTATAATTAACACCCAGACGAGCTGCATCATGATCGTTGACGGCGATGTAGAGCTTTGGCAGCCGTTGTGCGATCCCCGGTGACAACACACTTAACTCCTCCGAGCCGAATATGTGATACAGCGGAACGATCAACCATTCATCGCTGCGGCGTTCAAACGCTTGTGGAACCTCGCCGAAAAACTTCAAACCGGCGCGCGCGGGCTCGATCAGGCGCTGGCCCGGATCGCCGCCATGCAGCGACCCGCCAACTTCGCTTTGAAATTTATTGAGCGATTGAATCGAGTTCCAACCCGGCGCCCAGAAACGTGGAATGAGGGACGGTGGCGGCTCGCCTTCATAACCTTCCATCGAAAACGAAAGAGGTGAATCGGGGTCGTCCGGCGGCTTCGGCTCGTGCACACTTATCTGGGCTAACATTGCCGTGCGGCCGCTGTAACGATGAGGCTGCCGGGGAATCTTCTGCCCGACGATGCGGAAGTTAGCAGGCGGCGCGATCTTTAGAATGGGTGCGAAGACCGGAAGCTCGGAGGCAAGTGCCAAGTCGACCTGATCAAGATTGCTCCAGGATTCGGCATCTCCACGGTCTATCGCTCTTACGGGTTCGCGTAACCAGCGCCAGCTCTCCTGTATGTCACCTTTCGGAGCAAGAACTTGATAAAAACGTTGCGCGCGTCCTTCATTGTTGACGAACGTGCCGTCACCCTCTGCAAAAGTTGCAGCCGGCAGAATCAAATCGGCCTTTGTTGTGGTCGCGTTTTCCAAATGGTCTATCGCAACAATGTGTTTTGCTGCGTCGAGCGCGGCATCAACCTTGCCGCGATCGGCTCGACGATAGAGATCGTTTTCCAAGGACGATGACGGATGATGGTACATGGACCATCCTTTCAAATGCGGAGTTGATGCTTTCGCCGCCGATTAGCGCCAAGCCGAAGCTGTTGCATTCCGGCATGTTGAAACACAGCTCGGCTTTACGATCGTCAGTGCACAATGCGCCCGCGACGTTTGCAGCCGCCCGGATCACTGCTTCAGAGCCACAACTCACGCCAGAAATAACCAGCGGCCGCTCGGCAGCTTTCAGCGCAGCCGCGATGCGGTTGGCTAACGCCTTCTCATCGTCTTTGAAGTCCGCGATTTTCGGCGCCTCGTTGGTCAAAGCCTGGGCCACAGCGAACCCCAGACGCGCGAGGTCATCGGGCGCACCGCGGTAGGTCTCGCTGGCGATGTCATCCAGCTTGGTGCTGCTGGTCGTGGCAATGAAGAGTGGTCCTCTTTCCTGCTGCACCGCTTCACGCACGGCTGCATCGTCCCACTCCGGGATACGCAACCGCGCCGCTATCGTCATGACTTTGCGGCGCACGGATTGACGAAGCGCGAGCGCTAGCATTGGCGCCACGTTTGTGACGTCTTCTCCGAGCACAAATACGGCGTCCGCTAACTGCACGTCATGAAGCGATGGAACGCGAGCCGGACCCTCCTGCAGAACCTTGAGCGCCAGAGTGGTCAGGCGCGTCTCTCGCTCGTCCATACCTTGGAAGAAATGTTCTGGACCGACCAACTTACGCAAGGCAAAATTGGGCGTTAATATACTTGGCGAATCATCTTCGCCAAAGTGTATTATTGCACCGCGAGAAAGGGGTGCCTAGATGGCCCCAAAAATTTGCTCGCGGAGGTGCCCGATGGCCGAAAACATCAACCTGGACGCGCTGATCCCGCGTGAAGACTTCGAGATCAACGAAGGGGCTGAAACGCCGATCAAAAGTGATCTACAGATTAGCGATCTTCACGAAGACGCGTTTTTCTACGCATCCCTTCGGAAACCCGATTTTCAGAGAGAGACATTGGAATGGGATACAAAGCGTGTATTAGGCCTCATTCGTAGTTTTATCAATAACGATCTTATTCCGGGCATCATTC
>DATEIS010000311.1:0-3179 GCA_035278765.1 Pyrinomonadaceae bacterium
GAGTCCATCGGTGATGAAGACTCGGTCGAGATCCCAGATCGTCAGGCCGTAGTTCTCGATATCGAGCTCCGGGTGATAAAGAATCGGCAGCGCGTGAAGCGGATCGGTGTCAGCGAGCAAATGACCACGCACTCGATACGCATTGATCAGCTCAATTACGCGCGCTTCTTTGAGCGTCTGTTCGCGCACCTGATCTTCGGGAAGGAAGAACGGATTGCGATCCAGGCCCCAACGTAACGGAGCATGTGGAATCCCGAGATTCAGAAAAATGTTCTTGTAGAAATCATGCTTGCCGATGATGAGTTCGTGTACGCGTGCGAGAAACGCTCCCGACTCAGCGCCCTGAATGATGCGATGATCGTAAGTGCTGCTGATCGAAATCGCTTTGCTGATGCCGAGTTGCGAAATCACTTCGGGCGCCATCGCCTGGTATTCAGCCGGGTACTCGATAGCGCCGGTGGCGATGATCACTGACTGGCCTTCCATCAATCGTGGAATCGAAGCCACTGTCCCGAGCGTTCCGGGATTGGTGAGGGAAACAGTTGTGCCCTGGAAGTCGGGGATCTGTAATTTGCCTTCGCGTGCTCGTTTGACAACGTCGTCGTATGCGGTCAGAAATTCAGAGAAACTCAGACGATTTGCGTTTTTGATGTTGGGCACGAGGAGCGTGCGTGTGCCGTCTTTCTTTGTCAGATCGATTGCGACACCCAGATTCACACTCGTTCGTTTGAGACGCATGGATGTGCCATCGACGTGGGCGTAGCCGTCGTTGAGTTGCGGAAACTCTTCGAGGGCGCGCAGCACTGCGAATGCGATTAAGTGCGTGTATGAAGCTTTGCCGCGATCGTTCTCAGCGAGATGTTGATTGATGATCCGGCGGTTTTCGTCGAGAAGCTTCACCGGAATTCTTCGTTCGGAGGTCGCTGTCGGCACGTGGAGACTGCTCTCCATGTTCTCGACGATCTTGAGTGCGGGTCCTCGAATCGGGATTGCTTCGGCGTCGGCTGGAGGCGCCGCGGGTGTTGGTTTTGGCTCTGGAGTGCGAAGAGGCGCCGGCGCCGGAGCAGCCGCGGCCCCGTCTCCATCTGTCGTGACGACGGCTGCTTTTGCGCCGTTTCCGACCAGTTCACTGAAATAAGATCGCCACGATTCGTCTACCAAATCAGGATTGCTGCGGAAGCGCTGGAGGAGACCTTCGACGTAGGTGGCGTTGGCGCCGAACTCCTCAGCGATAACCTGGGATAAATCGGGTTTGTTTTGCTGACTCAATCTTGTTACCTCGGTGAATCAAGACTATCACCCGATATTTTCTCGCGCAAATCTGTGTAATCTATGGATAGCCTATCTCTGAATCAAAAACAGGAACTCTCGGTTGGGCTGTTCGGCGTCGCGCACCCATTCGTGTGTCCAGCGCATGCCGCCCATCACGTTTCGTTTGTAATCGACTTCGACAACTTCGAGGAGTTTGCCTGAGCCGTAGATTATGTCGTTCAGCTCCGCGGCGGTGGCGCGCCCGCCTGAACTGTACGAGAGGATAATGTGTTTCGCTTTGGTTTGGTGCAGTAGTCGTTCGATGGCTTCGACCACGATAAGACGCCCGTCAGCGTTCTTTCTGAACTCCTCAAAGACAGATGCGCTCAAAGAGTCGCTTGTATCTGCGCGTCTGTTTGCCTTGCCGAAAAGCGGTGGTTTATCGAAGAGACAGATGGACGTCCAAAGATGGTAGTAGGACGCGTAACGCACGCGCGACGGCGGCATCTTTTCATTGTTCGAACCGTACGGCGGATCGTAGTAGGCAAGGTCGGCTTCGACTGTTGAGGCGATGTCAAAAATATTATTTTGATAAACCTCATGCTCGCGTGTTTTGGGAATGAGTTTCGGAACGCGCAACTTCATTTCGTGATAAGAACGAGGCGACCAGTCGCTGAGATACGAAGCATAGTGGCCGATCGTACTGTCGACCTCGTCCATCGCGAGTATCAAACTCGTTAGCGCTACAGCTTTCTCAACTCTGCTTAAATTAAGTCGTTCGATCTCTTCACGAATTGCATCGAGCTTGAGTGTGTTGTGTCGTTGCCATGGTCGCTTTAGTCCATTGCCGCCTCCATAGTGTTCAGTAAACCAACCATTCTGACCTGGCAGAGCATTCAAATGATCGATCAGAGTTTGATAATGCTCCTGCGGAAAGGGACTAAGCAGGTAACAATCAGCGAACACTTTGGACCAGGCGGCAACATCGTTCGCGATGACGCGGTAACCCGATTGTGCAAACGCCTGCGAAACGCGTGTCGTACCTGAAAACCCATCGAAAATAGTTTGCGGATTTACTCTTTGAGCGAGCTGAAGAATGTGAGGCAGGAGCTTCAGCTTCGAGCCCGCGTACTTGATGCCTTCGGTTGGGGGAGCGGTCATCATGATGATATCGTAGCGCGTACATCAGTACCCGCATAAACACAAATGGAACAAGTAAACGAACCTGCAACGAAATTCAGGACAATTGTAGTTTTTGCAATGCTCTTTGCGGTGCTTGGAGCAGTCATCGTCTTTGCATACTTCACGACGTTTTCGCGCCCGGTGACTACGATCATTCTCGTGCGACACGCCGAGAGGTACAACATCGAGCCAGGCAACCAGGATCCAGAGCTAACTCCGGAAGGTTTGCAACGAGCGGAGGAGATCGCGCGTGTGTTTGGTGAGACGGGCATAAACGCGATCTACGCGACGCAGTACAAACGCACGCAGCAGACCGTGAAACCTCTCGCCGATCGCACGGGTGTAGCAGTCAGGCTGCTTCAGTCGAATCAGACGGACGAACTCGTCAACCAGTTACAAACTACCAATCGCGGCCAAACTGTCTTCATCGCCGGCCACAACAATACGGTCCCGGCGATTGTTTCGACACTTAGCGGCGAAACCTATCCGACGATACCTGAGAGTGAATTCGACAACCTCTACATCGTGACGATCTACCGGTTTGGTAAAGCGAAAGTTGTGAAGATGAAGTACGGCAAGGCGAGTACGCAGGGCGTTGGCACGGGAACCATGGTTCCGATGCATAAATAGCACTTGCCTCAAAGTAGCATCGCACTTGGATCGGGTCAGTACAGGGAGCGGTAGCGACCTGGTCAGTGATCAGCATTTTGACTCCCATGGTTGACCAGGTCGCTACCGCTCCCTGT
>DATEIS010000312.1:0-6199 GCA_035278765.1 Pyrinomonadaceae bacterium
ATTGTTGAACAAGCGCCAACGGTCAGGTTGTGAGCCACAGATCTTAAATTCATGTTAGAATCCATTGACCCGCCAGCCACGGCCCACGTGGCTGCCTACTTGCAAGCTTGAGAACGTGCGAGGCCTGTTCACCACACTTAAGAAGATCTTCTTTTGGAATTACGCAAGAAATACGTGGCAATGGGATCTACTATGTGTGGTCATATTGATCTTCATATTTTTGACACCAAAAAGCTGGTTTTTGAGTGGCGAACGAGCACTCAGTATGGTGCATCAAAGCCCAGTCGCAGCCACCTTGGTATTAAGTCCCGAAGTTGTTGTTAATGAAGAAGATAAGGGTCGAATTGCAGAACAAGTAAAGGCTATGACAGGGCGGTCCACAGTGGAGGTGTTGGCGGTACGGAGAGTGCTTGATCCAGGAGGAAGAACACTGAGTTTCGAGGTTGACATACGATAGTTCTTCCCTATAATTGCGAGGTTTTTTGCCGAGCCACGCGAAAGGAGAACCAAGTTAAGGAGTTTATATGAAGAGATTGATTTCATCGGGCCTGATGTTGGCTTTCATAATGTCCACACTCGTCATAGTTACCCCGACCACGACGAATGGTCAGGGAGCAGGCCTGGTTAGTTCTGTGCTAAATCGTCTGGAAAAAAATCGTGAGAGTTTGAAATCTTTGCGCGCGGGGATCAGTGTTAGTAAGGTCAATTCGCAGCTGGGCTACGAAGATAAGTATCAGGGTGTTGTGATCTATCTGCCTGGTGCTGGCCGTCAGGCCTCAGTCAGGATCGACTGGAGCAGTCCGCGTAAGGAAATCCTGGCAGTAAAAGACAACAAGTACACGATCTACCGTCCTAACCAGAAAATCGCTTACACCGGTGTTGCAAATGGAATGAAAGATAAATCAGCCGGTGGTTTGATGGAAATGATGAACATGTCGCGCGGACAGCTTGAAGCGCGATTTCAGCCGGTAAAGGATGTTCGTGAGGAAACTCTCTGGGGCGGCGTAAGCACGATTCACTTGACGCTCGTTCCGAAGGGAAATGCCGGTTACAAGTACGCTGAAGTTTGGATCGATGCAGGCGGAATGCCCGTCCAGACTAAGATTGTTGAGAAGAACGACGACTCGACAACGATGCGTTTGACCGGTCTGGAAAAGAATCAGAGTATTAATAAGAGCGACTTCGACATCAAACTCGATTCGAGTGTGAAGATCGTTAAGAGCTAAAAGATCTATTAGCCACAAAAAGGCACAAAAAGCACAAATGATGTAGGGAAACTCTTTTGTGCTTTTTGTGCTTTTTTGTGGCTGTTATTTGTGGCCCAGTTGCATTGGACCGCCTGAGTCGCATATTCTTCGCGTCAAAATGGGTAAGACTACGTTCCTAAAAAGAAAGGTGCGCGAGTTCAGTTTTATTGGACGCGCATTAGCGTCGACTCGTCATCCGGTGCTGGCGCACCTAATCCCGATGCGTCGTTGTAATCTCGCTTGCGGTTATTGCAACGAATACGATCACACTTCAAAGCCGATCGATCTCGAGATCGTTAAGAGTCGTCTGAACAAGCTCGCGGATCTGGGCACTTCGATCGTCACCATTTCCGGCGGCGAACCGATGATGCATCCGGAGCTCGATCAGATCATTCATCACATTCGCGTTCGTGGGATGATCGCCGGGCTGATCTCGAATGGTTATTACTTCACTCCCGATCGTATCAATCGATTGAACAAAGCAGGTCTGGAGTATTTGCAGATCAGCATCGACAACGTTGAGCCGGATGAAGTTTCACGCAAGAGTCTCCGTGTACTCGACAAAAAGCTTCGCTACCTCTCCGAACATGCGGACTTTCATGTCAACATCAACTCGGTAATCGGTGGTGGAATCAAAAATCCTGACGACGCATTGACCGTTGCTCGCAGAGCGGTTGAACTCGGCTTCTCAACCACAGTCGGCGTCATTCACGATGTCGATGGAACGCTGAAGCCGTTGTCACCGAAAGAGAAGGATATTTTCCAGCAGGTCAAAAAACTTGGAAACAAGGACCATGCGCGTTTGAACTGGTTCCAGGACAGCATCGCCGAAGGCAAGCCCTACAACTGGCGGTGTCGTGCAGGCGCTCGGTATCTGTATATCTGTGAAGAAGGCCTGGTCCACTGGTGCTCGCAACAACGCGGTTATCCCGGAATTCCGCTCGAACAGTACACGATGGAAGATTTCGACCGTGAGTACAAAACCGAGAAATGGTGTGCACCGACCTGCACCCTGCAATGCGTCCATCAAGTCGGCATTCTCGATAACTGGCGTGACCCGCAAAAGACACCGGCCCAGATGGCCCAGGAACAGAAGAGTGGTGTCGGCCAGATGATCGGCGCTGACTAGCGTTTATCCACATCTATCCGTGGCAGTTTTGCTCGGGCCGCGTGGCAGCGAGCATCCTCAGCTCGACAAGTCTCGCCGGCTTGCTCCGCAATCCGAAATTCTGAAATTGCTTCCTCCACATGACCCGCATTCGCGAGTTCGATTGCGAGAAGTTTGTGCGTGTGTGGATCGTCCTCGAGGGCAAGTGCTTTTCGGTACTCGCGAATCGCAGTATTTGAATCTTCTACCAGCTTTGCTTGCGTGGCCCGAGACAGGTGGGCATCGACGCTGCGACTATCGAGATAAAAGAAGATTCCGATCACCGATAGCGAAACAGCCAGGTACAGTAGTGGCAACGCATACCGCCATCTCGCAGGTGGTCCAGTCTTTTTCCGCCACAACATTATTGCGAGGTAAATGGGGAAGACGATAAGCGGAAGAAAGAGCGTTCCGATCGCGAGTGCAAATGCGTAAAGGAGCTGAAATCTTTTGCGGGCTGAGGCAAGCACCCAGGTGGACAATAATGCGGAGAGTGCAAATGCGGCGGGCATGATGAGGTCAAACAACTGACCCGCCGACATGTTTGTTCTTAGACTCACTGCCTCCTGGGCCCAAGATCTCCACCGACTGTGGAGATTGATACCGAGCTCGAAAGACCCAAGCCGGATAATCGTCCAGCCATGATCACGATCACGTCGCCTTTTTCGACGATGCCCTCTTCGAGTAGTCGTTGTTCACCGATCTTCAGCATCTCTTCCGTTGTGTTTGCTTTAGTGACCAGCAACGGCTCGACGGCCCAGATCAGTGCGAGCTCTGAGAGCGTTACCGGCCGGTGAGTGAGCGCGATGATTCGTTGATCGTGTCGCAGCGCCGAGAGTCTGCGTGCCATCAAGCCCGATGCAGTGAAGACTGCGGTGACGGTAGTGCCCATCTCATCTGCGGCAAATGCTGCGGCTTCGCATAGCGCGCGGCTGACACGCCCTGACTGTCTGCCCATCCAACTAAACGCTTCATTTCGAGGACGCTCTTTGCCGCTTTCTGCCGACTCAATGATTCGAGCCATCGTGGCAACGGCTGCAAGCGGGTGCTCGCCCGCCGCAGTCTCGTTTGAAAGCATGACGCAATCGCTACCATCCCAAACCGCATTGGCGACGTCAGATGCTTCCGCGCGCGTGGGACGCGGGTTCGTTACCATTGACTGCAACATTTGCGTCGCAGTGATGACCATCTTCCCGGCTTTAATCGAGCGCTCGATGATTCGCTTCTGATAAACCGGCACGAGTTCTACGCTTGTCTCTACGCCGAGATCGCCGCGCGCCACCATGATTCCGTCAGCAGCGTCGATGATCTCGTCCAGGTGATCGATCGCTTCGGCTTTTTCGATCTTGGCGATCAGCGGAGCATGGCCACCGGCTTCGTTTATCAACTTCTTCGCGTGTTCACAATCGCTGGCGCGTCTGACGAACGAGAGCGCGATGTAGTCTGCGTTCTGCTCAACTGCCCACTTGAGATCGACAAGGTCTTTATCCGTGAGTGAGTCGATCGGCAAGGCGACGCCCGGCAGATTGATGCCTTTTCTCTCAGCCAGTAAACCACCGTCAATTACTCTGCAAACAACGTCTGTATCGTCGGCGCTTTCGACGATCAACGAGAGGGCGCCGTCGTCGAGCAGCATTCGCGTGCCTCGCTGAACGACGCGCGGAAGATCCTGGTAGTTAGTGGAAACCTGATGCTCGTCGCCGACCACGGTTCGTGTGGTGATGGTGAAAGCAGCTCCCGGTATCAGTCTTACTGGCTGATCGTCTTTTAATTCGCCGGTGCGAATCTTTGGACCGGAAAGATCCACGAGGACTGCGATCGGTTTGCCGAGCTTTGCGGCTGCGGCGCGTGCACGTTCGATGTCGACAGCTTTCTCTTCGTGTGTGCCGTGCGACATGTTGATGCGCACACCGTTCGCGCCGGCTGCGACCAGTTGTTCTACAATTTCCGGCTCGCGCGAAGCTGGACCAAGAGTGATTAGAATTTTTGCTTTTCTCAACGTATGAACCCGTCTGATAGTTTTTAGGGAGCTGGAGTTTTCAATGCAGTCTCGACAGCGCCGTCAAGGTATGTACCTGTATCTCTGCCGAAGCCGACAAAACGTTGGACCAGTTGGCCCTGCCGGTCAAAGACGAATGTTTGCGGAATCGCGTCGCTGTCGGACATCAGAAAGCTGACGAGATCGTCGTCGGGTTTGGCGAGTGTATATTGAATGCCAAACTCTTTCGCGAAGGCAGGAACTTCCTGTTCGTCGCCTGGTCCACCAACATTTAGTCCAACAACAGCCAGTCCCTGGTCGTCAAATTTCTTCTGTAGTCCGATTAAGTGCGGAACGCTGTCACGACACGGGACGCACCACGTCGCATAGAAATCCAGGATCAGCACCTTTCCTTTATATTCGGAAAATATTGACCGTTTGCCTTCTGACGTTTGCCATCCCATGTTGGCGAGAGACATGGTCCTCGTTGGTGGCATGGGATATGTCGTGCCGGTTGGTGGATTAGAGATTACCGGCGTGCTGTTGGTGTTTGTGTCAGTGCTGTTGCAGGCCGTTAGAAACCCAATAGCGCAAAGGGCCAAAAAGAGATTTCTCACGCAAAGGCGCAACGGCGCCACGTTTTTCATTTGGTTTTCCGTTGCGCCGTTGCGCCTCTGCGTGAGAAATCTATTCATCTTCGGTTGTTGAACTTTGATTCTGGTCCTGCGGCACAGCCTCACCCGGCACACGATACTCCCCCTCAACCCACCGGCCGAGATCTACTAGCTGGCACCGTTCTGAACAGAAGGGACGGAAAGGATTGTCTTTCCATTCGACTTGCTTACCGCAGGTTGGACACTTCATGAATCTTGAAGCCACTAAACGGCCCGAATCGCATCAAAGAGATGCCGGTCGTTTGATCAGTATTCGTCGTTTGACGAAAGCGATCGTACCTTCGCGGCGCATGGCATTCAAGCGGACCGTGACGCTTTCACGGGTAGAGCCAACAATTGAGGCTATTTCGCGGTGGGGAAGTGGAATATCTATCAGGACGCCTTCCGGTTCAGAGACCCCATAACGCAGAGAAAAATCAGCCAAAAGGCTGTCCAAACGGGCCGGAATAGCGTTTAATGCGAAGTCAGCAAGACGGCGTTCAGCATGATCAAGACGTTGACCGATCAAACGGAAAGTGTAATCATGAAGGCGGTCATCCTCAGCCATCCCCCGTTTGAAATCCCCGACTTGGATTCGCAGGAGCCTGGAGTTTTCATAGGCGATTGCAGAGTTCGCTCGTTGCCCCGCAGCAGAATAGAGAGCTGACTCCCCAAATAAGGATCCCTCAGGAAGGATATCAATCACGGCTTCGCGGCCGGATTCAGGCTCGATACGGCAGAGTTTTATTCGGCCATGAATAATCGCATACAGGCAATCGGCAGGTTCGCCGGCACGATAGACGAATCGCCGGCGACGAAAGTCAAGGACCACTGAACTGCGAGCCATATCGCTAACGAGGGCATCGTCCAGTGTTAAACCAAATTCCAAACGGCGGATTATTTCGGCGCGATCTTCCGCACTTAGATCTCGCGCACGCTTCTGTTCTTGCAGGGCATTCATCTCCATGTCCTCTTGGGCATCGAGTTACGGTCTCCAGCTTGAATCGGTATTCGCCGCGTGTTGCTCTTATTCAAAGTGGTCCGGTGCGGGTTAGTTTTTACCACGCTTGTAAGGAAACCCGCGCGATGTTCCCAGGCTTGTTACTCTCGATTGAATCTTTTGACGCGATGCTAGGGCGAGTACAGGCACGGCCGTTTAACCGAGGCCCGAACT
>DATEIS010000313.1:0-21217 GCA_035278765.1 Pyrinomonadaceae bacterium
ACCGGGTCAATCGACTCCATCCCGATAAAGATGACCTTCCCTCCGGATTCCGCAATCAGATCAACCAGTTCCTGATCGCGTAAGAGGTTGGCGCTGATCTGCGCGATCCAGGGGACCTGCGCACCGGCTGCGATGATGTCGCGCAAAAGAGATTTTGTTCGTTTGATACTGATCGCAAAGTTATCGTCTACAAAAAAGACTGAGATTACGCCGCCTTCAGCTTTAGCACGCGCCTTCAACGTCAGTAGTTCGTCAACGATACTTTCATTTGTGCGGAAGCGGATCGAGTCGCCAAAGAATCCGGTGACGGTGCAAAACTCACAACCATACGGACAGCCTCGCCCGGATTCGAGTGGAACAATGTGCAACGAGCGCCAATGTGGGCCAACGCGGGACATCAACGGCCGCAAGATGCGTGGGAAGAAATTGAATTGGTCGAGATTGAGCGAGTCCCAGGGAATCACTGGGTAGTTATGCAGATTCGGTTTCCGTTCTTTACCTGATTCGTCAATCGGCTCATAGACCTCTTTGAGTTCACCACGGGCGGCGTCCGCAACTATCCGGGGCCATGTTTCGTCAGCTTCACCCAGCGCGATTGCGTCGGCATGCCGTGGTCCTCCATCTCGACCGAGCGCCTCATCAGGAACTTCAGTCACGTGTGGACCACCCATTACAACTCTTACGCCCGCAAGACGAAGCGCGTCGGCGACTCGATAGGCTTTCTCAATCATTCGAGTCATGGCGCCAATGCCGACTAGTTCGATCTTTTGCTCACGTACAAACTGAACGATCTCGTCGTCGCTCATTGGACGCGCATTGGCATCAATCAGAATAACCTCGTGACCCGGCGGAGTTAGCGCCTGGAGAAGAAACATCCACAGGTGTGGCATGAAGTTACGCGTGACGCCGTTGTCAGGGTTGTACAGAAGGATTTTCATCTTCGAATCTCCAGATCAATTGAAGCCTTTTATCTGCGCTGAATTACGCAAAGGGGCCGAGAAAAGGAGCTGAAGACTCGATCCAGATGGCAAAGCAGGCTGTTTTGCTTGCCGCGGACTATAACACATATTCTTACGGACTCATCTTTGCAGCATGACTACACGTTACAGTACAGACCCACCAACGCCGATCGGCGATGTAGCCACATAGAGCTTGACGGCTATCAAACGACCGTATAATCTGCGTCCGCTTAGTTCGATTCCTCGATGGCGCGTTCTCCGCTGCGGCGTCCGAGGACTCACATTCTTTCTGTAAGTCACTTCTCCACATTATTTAACCAACTATCGGGTGATACTCATTGAGATCGTCGTCTCAACCCGATCGCATAAAGGAGATTTCCATGGCCCAAAATCCAGATTCTTTTTTTGCCCCTTCACTTCAATCCGGTCCGATACTTCCCCAAAAGGACACTTTCGGTAATCAAATACTTCGGGAATTTGAGTTGGTCGGCGCTCGGGAGATTTACTTCTACAGCGCCGCAACGGGTCTACCCATGCCAATGGCCGATCCGAGAGGAGCAGTTGTTCAAGGTTTGGGACTGCTTGATTGGGTGGAAGGTCAAGGCATAAACCAGGCGAAGATATTCCTCGACATCGAGGCCTGGAAGGCTGAAACCTTCGGCCAGGATAACTTCACCAGCCTGGCTGATTACGCCAAAGTCTTCACGTTTTTTCAGACTCCGGACATAGTACAAACGTGGCAGGACGACAAAGTTTTTGGATCACAACGTCTCGCCGGTCTTAACCCCATGACGATCAGTTTAGTGACTTTGGACGGAACTAAGGGCGTCAAGTGGTCTGATCTTTCCGCAAAGCTTTCGCCCCAGATCAACGACGAAGCGATCAAACCATTCCTCGGTCCTGACGCTACGATGGAACAAACTGTCACCCAAAATCGGATCTTTGTTACGGACTTTGCGCCAATCGGAGCGGCCACGGCTGGCGCCGATGCACCGGGTTGGCAAAAGGGTCTGAAGCTGCAGGCGCCGATCGCGTTGTACGTGCATACGGACGATTTCGACGGTCTTCAACCGGTAGCTATTCAACTCGATCAGCCTCCCGCCAGTGCGGTTTACCTCTCATATCAGAAAGACCAGCCGGGTAATAAGTTTCGGTGGCTGATGGCCAAAATTTTCTTGCAATGCGCCGACCTCAATCTCAATCAAGTTGTAAATCACCTCGCCTTTACACATTTGATCGAAGAAGCTTTTGCACTCGCCACATTTCGCCGCCTGGCAAATCAGCACCCTCTTAACGTTCTACTCCGCAAACATTTCACGGCTTTACTTGTAATCAACGAGCTCGGTGTGCTGACACTCATTAACCAAACCGGCCTCATCCAGCAGATATTCGAGGGCGGTCTACAAGGCTCGATGGAACTGATTAAGAACGCCTATAGCAATTGGTCGTTCGAACACATGGATTTTCCGAACGACCTTGCAAAGCGTGGCGTTGATAACACCACTCTTTTGCCTTACTACCCTTTTCGCGATGACGGAATGTTGATCTGGAATCTTCTGGGCCAATATGTGAGAGAGTATATCGACCTCTACTACACCAGTGACAACGACGTGGTCGCTGACTATGAGCTACAGAACTGGGCGCAACAGTTAGGTGGAGCACTGGATGAGGGAGCGGGCAGCGTACCCGGGTTTCCCAATCAGATCGGAACTCGCGAGCAGTTGGCGGAAATAATCCAGAGAATCATCTGGACCGCTGGTCCTCAACATGCGGCAGTCAACTTTCCACAAATTGACTACACGACGTTTATCCCAAATGCGACCGGAGCAACCTACGCGCCGCCGGTCATCGAAGGTGATGTTGACGAAGCAACGCTCCTTTCGATGCTAGCGCCAAAGGAACAAACTGCCGTGCAAGTAAAGACCAGTTACGCACTGGCTGGATATCATTACGATCAATTGCTCAAGTACGATCTTGATCCAGCCGATGGATCAGACACCATCGTGAAAAAGTATTACCAGCAGTTGAGCACAACGGTGCGCAACACGATCGTAGCCAGCAACAACAAACGCGCCGGCCAAATCGGCCTATTGGTCTACCCGTACTTTTTGCCTGAGAATATTCCGAACAGTACGAGTGTATAGGCAGAGGGAATCCACAGACTCCTCTACCTGAAATAGAAATACGATCTCAATCATACATAACGACTGGTCGCGAAATTACTGCCGCCGGAATGTATAAGTCTGAGATCTGAGGAGGATCTGACATGGAAGTACGCATTGCGACACTCAACATCTTCTTTTTCCCAGAGGGGTTTGTTGGTAACAAAAGATCTAACGCAGATATGGAAATGATTCGAGACGTCATCAGGCGTCTTGATTCGGACATTATTGTCTTCCAGGAGATTTATGACCTGGGGAAACTTGAGCAGTTGATGGCGAATGTCATCCCTGGCCGAACGTATAGTATGCGGGATCAAGCCGGACATTGGGCTGCCAGCAATATGGGGCCGGACATGAAAGTACCACTGGCGTTTGATACGAATAAGCTTGAGCTCCTCGAGGTAGGGAGTGCTCGGAACGCAGACGATCCACCAGCAGACATGTCAAGACGCGATGCCGTAGCTGGCCGATTCAAGCGTCGTGACGGTCAATCATCGTTTACTGTTGTTGGTGTCCATCTCAAATCAGGGTACTTAAATGTAGGGCCAACTACCGATCCGGACGACATCATGCGTACAGGGCAGATGGCTAATCTCACCAGGTGGATTACGACGCTTGCACCTATTTTACCGGGCGGAAATCAACGCCCTGCCAGCGAGCCGACGGTGCTCATTGGAGACTTCAACGCGGTTCGCGGCAATATGGCCCTTACGCCGCTTTTACAGGGTGGCAACCTCTCCACGTGGCATTGGCCCGAGCCACGTTTCGCTTCGGCCCTGTCACCCGCGCCAGTCGAGGTGAATCTCTCGCAAGATGAGCGCTGGACCACTCATCTGGACAAGAAAATCATTGACCACGTGATCGTTTCACCTGAAACCAAAATGATCGGGGATCCGTGGGCGTATGCTTTTGATTATGACGGGGCGTGGCTTCACGCAGCTGGTGTAACTAAGCAGTGGTTGGAGCATTTCGGCTACACTTTCCACCCCGTGAATAAACCACCTCGAGTGAAGGAGAATCTTCACCACATTACAGATCATCGACCCGTCAGAGTAAGCATCGACTTAGACTGAACAAGCGTCAGCGCAAGTGCTTGTTGAAAAAGTCCAACGTACGCGTCCACGCTAACTTCGCTGCTTCTTCGTCGTAGCGCGGCGTTGTGTCGTTGTGAAAGCCGTGCTGCTTACCCTCGTACATGTGAACCTGATAGACCTTGTTGTTAGTCTTGAGCGCCTCTTCGTAAGCAGCGATGCCTTCGTTGATTCGCTGATCATTGCCTGCGTACTGAAGCAACAGCGGTGCGGAAATTTTCGGGACATCAGCGATGGCTGCCTGGCGTCCGTAGAATGCGACTCCTGCATTTAGATCGGGGCCGAGTCGCACGGCTAGTTGATTAACCATACCGCCGCCGAAACAAAAACCCACCGCGCAGAGTTTGCGTGTGGAATCGGATCTCGCTTGAAGCCACTTGGCGGCCGCGACAAAATCTTCCGTCATCTTCTTGCCATCCACTTTGCGGAAGGCTTCGGCGCCCTTTTCGTCACTACCCGGATAACCGCCGACCGAAGTTAGACCATCTGGCGCAAACGCGATGAAGTTGGCAAGCGCAAGACGCCGTGCGACATCCTCGATGTAAGGGTTGAGCCCGCGGTTCTCGTGAATGACGAGCACGACGGGCAGCTTCCCACTTTTTGCCGGACGTGCGAAATAACCCTTGATCGAGCCATTCCCCTCGGGTGACTGCACGGTTTCGTAGCCAACTTTGATCCGTTTGTCGTCGGGCGGGACTTGCTGCGCCCAAGCGTAGTTCGGCCGCAAGCCTTCAAAAATTGCCGCGACAGTGAGACCGCCCACCGCAAACTTAGCGGCACGATCGAGGAAATCGCGACGGGTGATGTCTCCATGCTGGTATTCGTGAAAAAGGTCCAACAACTCCTGCGGGTAATCGCTTGCAACTTTACGTTCCATGCGCTCTCTCCTTGTGTACGTATTGGCGAAAGATTTGGGGCAGACATAGTAACGCAACCGTGCGCGGAGAGACACCATTGAGCTACTATCAAGCCGTTCAAAAATCAATCCTGCCCACGGCAGTGGGCGGATCCTTCAAGTCCCCCACTATTCATCAGTAACAGACGAACTCCCGTAGACGGGATTCAGAATAAATAGTTAGGAGCTTGAACTATCCGCCCACTGCTGTGGGCGGGATTACAAGAGCGGATGACGTTTTTAAATGGAGGATGATAACGAATGGGTTCGATTCTCAACGAGACTGACCGGGCGGCAATCACCAGTAGAATGCGCTCCCTCTCGATTTCATCTACGCGGCGATGGGGCAGCATGGACGTGACGGGCATGCTGAAACATCTTCACCTTGCCGCGCTTATGGCTGTTGGAGAGATGCAGGTGCCCTCGGCGAATAAACGCGTGTTCCATGTGTTTCCACTCAAACACCTCCTTCTCTACGTGGTTCCCTTTCCGAAAGGAGCGCCGACCGCACCAAAGTTGAAGCCCGATGCTGCGGCATCAATGGAAATGGAAGAAGAGCGCGCGGCGGTGTTGGAGTTGTTAGAGCGACTCGGAACGCGTCCGCGTGAAGGCGCAGGACCCGATCACCCGCTGTTCGGGCCCTTAACGTGGCGCGAATGGGGTGTCGTCACGTACAAACACACCGATCATCATCTGAAACAGTTTGGGGCGTAAGAGAAAGCGGCGTCCGAAAAGCACGCGCCTCGGACCGAATGTGTACATACATTCAGCAGCGTCATCCTGTGTTCCTCACTAAATCTCGTCGGCACTTCACTTGCCTCCACGATACCTCTTCAGCCATCAACATTTGTGAAAGGTAAGATCATGCCAAACAAGATAGCGCTTGCAAACGTTCCAACCGATCTGTTGTATCAGGCATTGGAAACCGAAAAGGGTGGAGTGCAAGTGTACGCTACCGCACTTCGCTGTGCTTCGAACAAGGATCTAAGACAGGAGTGGACTGAATATCTCGAGCAGACAAAACAACACGTACAGATTCTCACCGAGGTTCTGACCAGCTTGGGACTGGATCCTGAAACCGAAACTCCCGGACGCGCGGTAGTTCGTTACATCGGAACATCGCTCGTGAAAGCGATCGAACTGGCACTGAGATCCACGGATCCTCAAGCCGCCCAAATTGTCGCCGCCGAGTGTGTAACCCTGGCGGAAACCAAGGACCATCTCAATTGGGAGTTGATCGGCGAGTTAGCTAAGAACACCAATGAGGAAGCCGCTGCCGTTCTGCTGCCTGCTTACGAACAAGTCGAAGAAGAGGAAGACGAACATCTGTATCACACTGCCGGATGGACGCGCGAACTCTGGATTCACGCACTGGGAATGCCGGCCGTGTTACCTCCGCCCGAAGAAACGGAAGACGTAAAGAGTGCCGATGAGGCAGCACAAGCGAAAAAATCGAGAGACACCAAACCGAAGGTGAGCAAAGCCGCCGCTCGGTAGGTAGAAAACTTCTTTTGCGAACAAGGGGGGACACCAATGGCAATGCGGAAAAAGACTGCAAAACCGGCGAGCAGCAATGGAACGCCGGATCCGGAAACTGAACAACGTACTGCTGCAGGTTATGGCTCAAACAATCCTAAACTTAATGACCTCGCAGGCAATCTCGAAGAATCTGCCGGTGAACTGCTAACAACAAATCAGGGCATCCGCGTCAATGACAATCAGAATTCGTTGAAGGCCGGCAATCGTGGTCCAACCTTGATGGAGGACTTCATCCTCCGCGAGAAAATCACACACTTCGATCACGAACGAATTCCCGAACGCGTAGTACACGCGCGCGGTAGTGCAGCGCACGGGTACTTCCAGGCCTATCAGTCGATGGCCGAATATACACAGGCCGACTTTCTCCAGGACCCGACAGTTCGAACTCCGGTGTTCGTGCGTTTCTCCACCGTGGCCGGCTCGCGTGGTTCAACAGATCTGGCGCGAGACGTGCGCGGGTTCGCGGTAAAGTTCTATACCCAAACAGGTAATTTCGACCTCGTCGGTAACAACATTCCTGTTTTCTTCATTCAGGACGCGATCAAGTTTCCCGATCTTGTCCACGCGGTAAAACCGGAGCCGCATAACGAGATACCTCAGGCGGCATCAGCTCACGATACTTTTTGGGACTTCATTTCACTGATGCCAGAATCGATGCACATGATCATGTGGGTCATGTCCGATCGCGCGATTCCCAGAAGCTATCGGATGATGGAGGGTTTCGGCGTTCACACTTTTCGTTTCGTCAATGCCAACGGCAAGGCGCGTTTTGTAAAGTTTCATTGGAAGCCACTACTCGGTCTGCATGCCGTCGTTTGGGACGAAGCGCAGAAGATCTCAGGGAAAGATCCGGACTTTCATCGGCGCGATTTGTGGGAAGCGATCGAGAGCGGCAACTATCCGGAGTGGGAACTGGGCGTTCAGATTGTTGAAGAGAAAGACGAGCACAGTTTTGATTTTGATCTTCTGGATCCTACCAAGATCATTCCGGAGGAAATAGTTCCGGTACAACGGATCGGTCGTATGACGCTCAATCGAAATCCTGACAACTTCTTTGCCGAAACGGAACAGGTCGCATTTCATATCGGCAATGTCGTGCCCGGCATCGACTTCACTAACGATCCACTACTACAAGGTCGTTTATTTTCGTATCTCGATACGCAACTGATCCGGCTTGGCGGTCCGAATTTCCACGAGATTCCGATCAACCGCCCCGTCGCTCCAGTGCATAACAATCAGCGCGATGGTTACATGCGACAAACCATCAACCGCGGTCAGGTTAGTTACGAGCCAAACAGTTTACGTGGCGGCTGTCCGTTCCAGGCGGGGCAGGACATGAGCGGCTTTGCCAGCTTCGCAGAAAGAATTAGCGCGCAGAAAGTTCGTGAGCGTAGCCCAAGCTTCTTCGATCACTTCAGTCAGGCGAAGCTCTTCTTTGATAGCCAGACGGAAGTCGAACAAAACCACATTGTGCGCGCCCTTCGCTTCGAGTTGGGAAAGGTCGAGACACCGCCAATTCGCGAACGAATGCTGTACCTGTTGGCGCAAGTCGATAAGACTCTCGCGAATAGAGTTGCCGAGGGATTGGGAGTGCAAGTGCCTGCCAAGCTTGAGAAGCCGTTGAATATGAGCTTCCCCGCGGACGCAGATCCGAAAAAGTTTCAACCCAAAAAGGTAAAAGCGGAGTTCACTACTTCGCCCACGCTTAGCATGGTCGACAATCCGAATTTTCAGAAGCGCACGATCAAGACCAGAAAGATCGCCTTCCTCGTCGCTGACGGTTTCAACGATGCTGACGTGTCGGAAATGAAAATGTCGTTAATGACGGCGGGCGCGAAAGTCTGCACGGTCGCTCCGCATCTCGGAACATTGCTGAGCGCCGACGGGCAGATCGCGAATGCAGACTTCAGTTTTCTGACCGGAGCTTCAGTGTTGTTTGATGCTGTCTATGTTCCGGGTGGCGAGGCTAGCGTAAACACGCTCAAAGCTGTGCCTGAAGTGTTTGAGTTTGTCACCGAGGCTTACAAGCACTGCAAGACTATCGCCGCGAATGCTCAAGGCGGTGAAATCCTGCAGCTCGCTGGATTGACCGTTGGAGGATCATCAGACGGCAGCAACGGTGAAGACCAAATAAGCGAGGCCGGCGTGCTAGTTGGCAGCAACGGCGATCTCAAGGGGCTAGCAGCGGAGTTCATCCAGGCGATAGGACAACATCGTCATTGGGAACGTGAGAAAATGTTTTCGCCTGCGGCAAGTGGAAATGGAAAGCCCATGAGACCACCGCAGCGATCGCAACCCGGCGAGGCGAAGCGTACATAACTCGAGCTTAGTGAGCCACAGATTACACAGATAGTAAATCCGATTTTTCTATCCGTGTTAATCTGTGGCTACAATGCAGAAATCATTTATCTCATTCCTCGTCTGCCTACTCTTAACGATTGCTGTTCAGGCGCAGACAGATAAGTCGCAATTAAAATCCGCACTTCAACTAAAACTGGACGAGTGGCACAAGGCCGGTAGCTTTCCCGGTGCGACCCTCGGTGTCGTGCTTGCGAATGGTGAATCCATTGCCCTGGCAGTCGGATTTTCTAATAGCGAAACCAAAACACCGCTGAAGCCAACCGATCGAATGCTGGCCGGGAGCGTTGGTAAGACATTCGCCGCCGCAACCGCGTTGCAGCTAGTCAAAGAAGGCAAGATCGGATTGGACGACAAGATCGAGAAATATCTCGGACGTGAAGAATGGTTTCCGCGTCTGCCAAACGCGAAAGACATCACAGTGCGTCAGTTGATGAACCACACGAGTGGTCTCGTGCGTTATGAATTCAAAGACCAGTTCACTAAAGACCTCACCGCGAACCCCGAGCGGGTATGGAAGCCCGCAGAGCTTGTGGCTTACTTGCTTGATGAAAAACCGCCATTCGAGGCTGGCAAAGGCTGGGACTACTCCGACACGAACTACATCGTTCTCGGAATGATCATCGAAAAAGTAACGGGCAGAAAGTTCTACGACGAAGCAAACAGACGTCTCCTCAAACCGCTGAAGTTAACCGACACGATTCCGCAGGATGGTCCACGGCTGAAAGGAGTGGTCCAGGGTTATGCTGGTCCAAACAATCCATTTGGTGGCACGGATGCGATGATCGTCGATGGGAAATTCGTAATCAATCCTCAGTTTGAGTGGACCGGCGGCGGTTATGCCTCGACGGCGAATGATTTAGCGCATTGGGCCAGGATGATCTATGAGGGCAAAGCCTTCTCGCCGGATCTTCTGCCGCAAGTACTGGAGGGCGTCGCGGCTCCGATGCTTGGACGTGAAACCAAATATGGACTTGGCGTGATCATTCGCAAGACGACGATCGGAACATCATACGGACACAGCGGCTTCTTCCCCGGTTACATGACTGACATGATGTACTTCCCGGAACACAAAGTCGCGCTTGCTGTACAAGTGAACACCAGCGTCGGTCGCAGTCTTGGAAAACCTCTCAGTAGAGTTTTAGTTGAAGCGATGGAGATAATCGCAGCGAAAGAACGGTAAACACCCGCCCCAAAAAATTCCCAAAAACGCGTTGACATAAGTCCAAAGATCAAGTAAAAGTCCCGCACTTTATTTTGCGTTGCCCAGCGTTCCCCCGCGAATCAAAGTCGTCAGAAACTTCGCGCGACGACTACACACCTGGATTCACGCGCTTCTCTGGATACTTAAACGCTATCCAGTTCAACCTTAACCGCTTCGTTAACACGGTCCAATTAAACCCACAAGGAGAAAGCAGAATGAGAACCCGTAACCCCATTATCAAGCTTTCGGTAATGGTTTGTTTCGCTGTCGCTTTTGCGTCAGCTGCCCAGGCTCAGGCAACTCGAACCTGGGTATCCGGAACCGGCGATGACACGTTCCCGTGCAGCCGCACTGCGCCATGTAAGACCTTCTCTGGCGCCATTACAAAAACGGCCACCCATGGCGAAATCAATTGCCTCGATCCGGGCGGCTTCGGCGCTGTCACCATTACCAAGTCAATCCAGATTGACTGCCACGAGGTCTATGCCGGGGTGGTCCACTCCAATACAAACGGTGTCAGCATTGCCTTCGACAGCTTCGTCGGCACTGACACGAGGAGACAGGTACGTCTCCGAAACCTCAATTTCAGTGGTTTTGATACCGGCACTCGCGGTATCAGCATCACCGGTAGTTCCCTCGCCAATAACGGCGAAGTCTACGTCGAAGACTGCATGATGGACGGCAACTTCGCGAGCACCGGTCACGGAATTCGTGACGGACGTAGTGGCGGCGGCCTGCTTAGTGTTTCAAACACCACAATCAGAAACATGCTCGGACCCGGGATTGCTACGGCCGCCGGATTTCTCTCGGGAACTACAAGGGTGGTGATCAATAAGGTCCAGGTCCTTAATTGCTCTATCGGCGTGGCCCTGTCGACCAATACCAAGGCCACGATTTCCGATTCAGTGATCACCGGTAACACGACCGGAATTTTTTCCGAAGATCTGGACGGTGGTGTCACTGCAACCGAAGTAGCCGTTGACCATTGTGTCGTGTCGAAGAATGGCACCGGCTTCAATGGTTCCACCAACAGCACCATTCGTGTGTCAAACACTACTGCTATGAACAACACCACAGCGCTGGCTACCGGAACCGTGCTGTCATACGGAAACAATCAGACTGGAGGAACTCTGTTCGGTGGCTCGGTCTTAAAGACTTAGCGTCCGTTTCCACATTCGTTCGGAAACGATCTTCGCAACCACTCAGAGACTAACTTCAGATCTATAAAAGAGGAGAAATCAAATGAATAAAACACGGTTCACATTAACGGTTCTAGCAATGATGGCTTTCAGCTTATTCGCAGTTTCGACCGTCGAGGCACAGAGCAGGACGTGGGTATCAGGCGTCGGAGACGATATGTTTCCGTGTAGCCGCACTGCGCCATGCAAAACTTTTTCGGGTGCAATTTCCAAGACCGCAGTCAACGGCGAAATCAACTGTCTCGATCCCGGGGCCTTCGGTTCAGTGACCATCACCAAGTCAATCCAGATCGACTGCCACGAGGTCTTCGCGGGAACTACTCATCCTGCGGGCAACGGCGTCGCCATCGCTTTCGACAGCTTCGCCGGTACCGATACAAGGAAGTCGGTGCGACTGCGAAACTTAAATTTTTCCGGCGTCGACACGGGACTGCGCGGGATCAGCATCACGGGCGCCGTCGGCGTCACGGGCACTGAAGTGTTCATCGAAGACTGCCGCATTGATGGCAGTTTCGGCAGCCCGGGAAATGGCATTCGCGACGCGCGTTCGGGAGGCGGACTCTTAAGTGTATCCAACACGATCATCAGGAATATGGCTGGCGCCGGCATCGGCACTTCACCAGCCGCGGGCGCAGCCAACCTGAAGATCGTAATAAATAATGTTCGGGTATTTAACTGCGCAAATGGCGCAGCTTTTTCGACGAACAATAAAGTCACGATTTACGATTCGATCTTCAGCGGTAACACGGGGGCCGGAATATTTGCCGAGGATAATGACGGCGGCGGCCAGACCGAGGTGGCAGTGGACCACTCTGTGGTTACAGACAACGGCACGGGGTTTCAGACAACATTGAACAGCACTATTCGTGTGTCGAACACGACGGCGATGTATAACACGTCGCTGTTTAGCGGGACGGTGCTGTCGTATGGAAACAATCAGGCTGGAGGAGCTGCATTTAGCGGACCAGTTTCACCAAGCTAGAGTATAGATTTTAAGCCACGGATTAACACGGATCCGTGTTAATCCGTGGCTCTCTTCTTGACCTACTTCACGCGCGTGAACAGCATGTCGCGCATTCGTGAGGTTCCAACGTGCATGTTATCGATCTTTCCATTTTTGTCCCGCGTGAACCAAACAACGTAACCTTGCACGTCGAAGTGGTCCTTATAAATCGGCTGCAACGGCAACGTGGTTGCTGGTCGTTGTTTAAGAAATGCCTTGTCACCCTCGACGACGAGACTCACTGTCGCACTCGCCTCTTCGCTAAACCAATTGCCCTTAAATGACTCAAGCTCTGCCGGCGTTGGCTTCCACTCGATCTCCGGAGCGAAGCGCCTGACTTCACCATCGGAATCGACAGTTTCAGCAGAGACAGGTTTGTTGTCCTTATCGAAAGTAAATCGCAATTGGTTGGCGCCGACAGTAAACTGCCCGCCACCCATCGGCACAAGACGCGCGCCGCTCCAACGTGACACGCCGTTTTCAATAACGAATCGCGCCGGAGCATGTGTCTTTTCATTCCGCCAGACACCGACGAATCGCTTCAACTCGTCTTCTGAAACCCTGGCTGGTTCGGTCTTCGCAGTTTCGGGATATGGTCCAAAGATCTGATCAGTTATGTCTGCGGCGAGTCCACCCGCACTTGGTGAAGTACCGTTACACATCACACCGACTGAAACCTTGTGGTCGGGATAACGCGTCAGAAAAGTTTGATAGCCCGCAGTCGAGCCGCCGTGTGATACATCCTTCAGACCCTTGTAAGTCGAGACAGTGAGTCCAAGCGCGTAAGCGATCTTTCGTCCATCATTCAACACGCCTCGAGTCTCCAGCGCATTCACAAGAGGCGCACCGAGCGTTTGCGAATCAAGCATCGCGTTCCACTTCATCCAATCGCCCACCGTCGTGAGCATGCCGCCGTTTCCATAAACATTCATGAAAGGAATGTTGAGTCGCCATGGCCCAGTGCCCTGACGCGCATATGCTTGCGCGCGGCCTGGAACGATCCGCTGGTAGTCGTCTCGCCACGAACTGTTCTTCATGCCGACCGGTTTGAATAATCGCTCTTCGACGAACGCCGGAAATTTCTGTTTCGAAACGCGCTCGACGATGATCGCTGCAAGATTGTATCCGCTGTTTGAATACGAATATTCCGAACCAGGTGTGAAGTCGAGTGCGCGCTGATGAACGATGACGTCGAGTGCGAGATCCTGATTGATGACGCGATCGCCGCGACCCGCGCCGGTAAGACTCATAACTGAGCCCCAGTCGCGAAGCCCGGAAGTGTGATTCAACAAATGCCTGATCGTCAGCGGCACACCGTAATCGGGTAGTTCGGGAATGTGTTTCTTGACCGGATCATCGAGACTGAGCTTTCCATCCTGTTGCAACAGCACGATCGCGGCCGCGGTGAACTGCTTCGCAACTGAGCCAGACTCAAAAATAGTTTGCGTTGTGTTCGGAACGTTGTGCTCCATATCAGCGAGTCCGAACGCCTTTTCGAAGACGACCTCGCCGTTGAGTGACACTGCGGCAGCACAGCCTGGCGCCGGCGCGACGTACGCCTTGGTAACCTTCTCGAACGCTCGCTCAGCGCCTGCGACAACCTTTGCTTTATCGGGAACCTGGGCCGAGATTGTGCTTGAAAGAAACGCAACCACAGTAAAAACGAACAAGAAGTTTCTTCTAGTCATAGAGTTCATCCTTCTCTTCATTGGGAAGTACTGTCACCGAATGACACTCGGGCAAAACAGTGTGATTGTTATTCAGACGCACGAAACCGAGGATGTGTTAACAAGTGCTCTTTGATTGTGAAGTCTAATGCAAAAGGGCTGGTGTTGCCACCAGCCCTACTTGAAAAATCAGTGTATAGGTCTATTAGTAATTGACGTTTCCAACCATCGTGAACGTATAGGCGCCGGTGATGAAGTTCTGTTCGACTACGATTGCGGCTCGTCCACTAGCTCCTTCGAAACGGCCAGTGCCGCTTTGGAACACCATGTATCCGGTGGCGATTCCGGTTCGAAGGTCCATCGAACCATCCTCGATAACTGTCGGCAGACGATCGCCGTTAGACGCTACATACGTAACTTCGCCCGCGGGATGCGAGATGTTCGGGTCGTTGGCGTCGGGTATGAATTGAATCTTGCCGGTGCCGGTGAAGGATCCCAGGTGAGTTCCGTTACCTGACACTACGACGTTCGCACCTACGACATTACCGGAACTATCTGTGATGAAGGTTGCGAGGCCATTTCCATTGGAGGCAAATGGACGCTCAGTTGCGCCAACCGGAGTAATTCCCAGCAGCAGGGCGAAAACCAGAATAAATGCTTTGATTGTGACAAAACGCTTCATGATGTTCTCCTTCATATCAAAATTTGGGTCTTCACGACCCTTACGCTTTGAAGTGGTCGATATTCAAAGAACATCACATCGAATTTTTATTTTTTGTTCTGCGATGGGCTTTGCCCTCAAATTCCGCCCACGGCAGTGGGCGGATTGTTCAAGTCCTTTCTATATGAAAGTTTCCAGATGGTTTTGAATACCGCCCACGGCAGTGGGCGGATGGTTCAAGTCGTTACTGAGGCAGGACTTGAAGTATCCGCTCACTACCGTGAGCGGGATTACGAATCGGTTTAGGAAGTGCGTTTATAGAAAGGACTTGAACCATCCGCCCACTGCCGTGGGCGGGATTTTTCAGGCAAAGCATCTGCGCGGCAGACTAGGGCTCGACTTGGCCCAGCAGCTCGACCGTCCCGGAACCGCGCAGCACTCGCACGCGCTGACCGGCGTTGGTCGAGTCGCTACTCTCAAGCATGAAGACAGAATCGCCGAACGTTGCCACTGCAGTGACACGCCAACCGCCGGTGTTCCGGTCAATGATGTGCTGCGAGCCATCAGGATCGATGCGGACAACGTGACCGATATCTGGAAGCACCGTAAAGATCTGTTTACGTGCGTTGGTCGCAATACTCCAAATGCGTGGTGTTCCAGTCGAATTCCAGATCTTCGGTTGGATCAGATCGCCATTCACTCGGGCTACCAAACGCAACACGCCATCTTTCCCAACGCGCCGGAGGTGATTGCCATCTGAGAGGTAAAGGGTTTCATCGTCGGCCCAGTGATAGGCGATGACCTCCTGCAAAGCCGGTTCGCCCTTCGCGACTCTCCCTATGCCTCGGAAAGGTTTCGTGGTTCCGTCAGCAAAACGTTCCATAATCTGTCCGGCCTTTTGAAAGATGACCTCCCCTCGTTTGCCAACGGCGAAGACCAGGACCTCAATATCCGACTCCTCCGCAACCTTAACGTGCTTGCCACCGTCGAGAGGAATTCGAAAAAGCGCGCCACCAATCTCCTGAAAGGATTCGGAGTAAACGTGACCATCCAGACCGCGCGTGGTCCAATGTGCGTGAAAGTTCTTTACTAACGCCTGCGTCTTCCTTCCCTTCTCGAGCCTCCAGACAGCGTTGTACATCGAATCGCCGAAGATCACGGTGTTCAGGTCCAGAGCGATCAGTCCTCCACCTGGATGAGCCGCCACAGTGATCGGCATGATAAGAAAGAGAAGCACTCTGATCGCCTTCATCGTCTGGATTACCTCTAGTAATAGTTTCACAACGGAAGGATACTGCTGGTCCGAAAGTAAAGACAAAGGACGGTGCCTGCGCTTGCCAATGGTGCGATTCGCGGAGTGATAAAACTACCAGATGGCTTGGCACTACCATCTCCTCCCCGACTTAGCGTTGTTTTCAGAAGGACTGAAGACTTTGCTCCAGGCTATACGCCAGTCGAGACAGATCTGCGCGGACAATTCCGCGTCGAGGGTTTGGTTCCGGGAACTTATGAAATCCGGGTTACTGTTTTGACACGCCCGATCAACCTCCACGGATTCCGCCGGCAAGACAAACTGTCATTGTTACTGGCTCCGGTGAGTACCGCGGGATACTTTTTTCTGAGTAATGTTACGCCCGGACGTTATTGGATGATGGCCCGTGCGGGCGGCGAAGATACTCGACAAGAGATCAGCAAAATACGCCTGCCTGATGCCGCGGAAACTCGCTCCTCACTGCGTCACGACGCTGAAAAGGGTAAGACGGAGATCGAACTAAAACCCTGCCAGGGCGTTACGTTCAAACTACCACTTTAATCGCCCTCCAATCCTCACGGCCTCGTAGGGGATTTTCGATCGGCTCGATAGACTTTTTCTCCGATATCCTCCAGATAGAGCACGCTGTTCACTGGATGGTTTTAATTTACACCTTACCTGTATAATCCGGTGGTCCTATACCTCAGGCGGACTAGCGAATTATGCCTCTACAATGCGCTCGCATATTTGCGTTCCTACTCGCGTTCGCTTCGCTCACAATATCACCATGCCTGGCACAGTCGACTCAACATCGATCAGCGTTGACAAACTTCAACGGTCAAATAACCGGTCTGAGAACGATTCAAGTAATCCCATACAAAACCCAACCATTAATCGGCAAAATTGCCAAGATAGCTTTTGACGATCAATTTGCTTATCTCGCCACGCCCGACGGACTCTTCCGCACTTCACGAATCATTACGCCCGAATCGCCAATAACTTTTCTCGGCTTCGCGAACTATCAAATCCTGAATCTGTATGTCCATCAGAACGTGTTGTATGTGCTCAAAGAAGGTGGAGACCCTAGATCAAATACGCTTGAAGCACACTCGTTCCTGAAGTCTACCGATCACGGTCAAACGTTCATTCCTCTCGACGAGGGGTTGAAGTGGTGTTTTGGCGACTTCTGCCAATACATGCACGTCTCGCAAGCCTGGTTTAGAAACAATCTCATCTTTATTACGAGTGGCGGCGGCGCCAATTTTTATGTTTCAAATGATGAAGGAAAGAGTTGGAAAGTTCTGATGGGCTTCTCGGAGCCATCTTCATGCTCTGATGTAGCCATCGAGATCGTCGGCAGGAAAGTACTTATGGGTGGTGAGTGTCCGCTCGATTTTGCTTTTCTGGGAGTGGGCACGTTGCGTGAGGACATGATGGGTTGGGCTGAAGGTGGCCTTCCCCGCCGGGTGATGGGTCTAGAGGAACTGTCGAATCGTAACGTCCAGTTCATTCGGCACTCACCAAACACTTCGTTTGTACTGACTGGCGCCGAAGGAGCTTTGTTGAAAAGCAGTGATTTAGGTGAAACATACCAGTACAAGATTAGCTATCCACCAGTCGGCAGCGGCAAATATCCGTACATACATGAACTCCTGGACCCCGGAAGGTACAAAGACTTATTCATCGCCGGTGGTTTCGATAAAGGCATTGCCCTCGTCGGGTATCTCTCATATTCCTTCGACCACGGAGATACGTGGACTGATATTTCACACCTGATCAATCCGTCTGAGTCTCCCTCCCAGGACGTCTCCTTCATCCGGGAAGATCCGAGTGGGCGAGTTCTTGTCGCGGTGGCTAAGAAGAACGAACAAAAACTTGTAATCGCGGAACTGCTGATTACGGCGCCGCTCACTCTTCTTACGCATGGCCAGCAGCAAGCGTTAGCGCTCGAGTCAGTGTTTTTAGTAGCTGGTCCATTCTCGCCGTTTAACGCCTTCAACCTCAGCAGCGACGCTCGCACGCGTATTTCGCTGTTCGCCACGAACATCGCACCGGTCGACGAGGACATTTCAGCGATCACGGTTAAAGTCGTAGATGCTCAGCAAAATAGTCACGAGTTGCCGGTTGAATGGGTAGGCCGCACACCCGGTTATCCCTGGATGATACAAATCGTCGTCCGCGTGCCAGACGCATTAGCAAATGCAGGAGACGTCAATGTGCAGATTGCGGTGCGAGGATCGGCAAGTAACAACGCATTGCTTTGCCTCAAAAGTCAGGGTTGACTAAGGTGAAAGCGCAGTGCATACCTGCTGGGTGCAGGCGAACGTTTGTTTCGTCATGACCGATACCGGCTGTGTGCCGAGTAAGGCCGGCTGGAAACGCACTTTTTTGATCGCTTCAATAGCTCGTTCAGTCAACCCAAAAGGCAATACTTCGTCGATCGTAATATCTGACGTACGGCCGTTGCTGCATACAACGAGTCTCAAAACAACTTTTCCCTCCACTTTGTTTTGAACTGCCTCAGCAGTGTACGGCACTTCCAGAGGCTCCTTCATGACTGCCATCTGCGTAACGTCAGATCGTCTGTAGAATGGGCTGAGACATTCTTCATCGGCAGAACTTTTCGTCTTTTCGCCTTTGTCGTCTGAATCGCGTGGAGGGGAGGTCTCTGGTGACGATGTTTCCGTCGTAGGCGTTGCTGCGGGAGTTGGCGCTGGTACAACGGCCACGTTTGCCGGGCGTTTGATCCCGAGGACTTCATCCCACAACAGAGCATACAGAGTCCAGTTCAATGGTTTTACCTTCGCAATCACTTCCATCGTGTCAGATTTTTGTCCGAGCTTGAGATATGCGATTCCGAGATTATATAAAGCACCGGAGTAGTTAGGGATAATGCGCAGCGCTTCGAGATAAGCTGTCACCGCCTCCTGCCAGCGATTGAGACCTGCGTAAGCAAACCCCAGATTGTTGTAAGCATCCGGCCAATCGGGTTTGAGCTCAAGGGCCTTTTTATTCGAGGTTATTGCCTCTTCGTACTTCTTCTCCTTGAGCTGGGCCAATCCAAGATCATATTGAGCTGCGGGTGAGTTGGGTTGCAAACTGACTGCTTGCCGAAGTATAGACAATGCTTCAGGGTAAACCTTTTCAGTAATCAGCTGAGCGCCCAGGTTAACTTGAACTTCAACACTATTGGGATTGGCTTGAGCAACTTCGCGCAGTGTGATGCCTGGAGTCTTCTCATGGATCTCGTTGTATCGAGCTTCCAAAGCGGCGAGATTAGCAGCACCGCCGGCATGTTTAGGATCAACCACTGTCAGTTTCCTGAAATACTCTTTCGCCTGGTCTAACTGATTCAGCTTAAAACTGATGTAACCCGCCTGAAAAAGCGCCTCGACATCATTCGGTTCTCGTTGCAAAAACGATTGATAGTTACCCAGGGCTCTATCTGACATCCCGCGAAGTCTGTAAATCTCCGCCAGATACCGGAATATCCCGGCATGACTCATCGAATAGTCGACGCCTCTGGCTTTTCCGTAGCCGTCAATAGCTTCATCCAAGTTGCCGGCATTAAATAGCATAGTTGCCCAGTAGAAGTATCCGTTAGGATCTATACCTCTGAGGTCCGCACCTTCCTTAAAAGCCTGTGCGGCCTTCAACCACTGCTGATCGTTCGCGTAGGCTTCTCCAAGATAGTAGAAATCCTCCTTGATGTAGCGCTTCAAGGCTGTTATCCGGGTGAGGTAGTTGATGGCATCTGTACTTCGACCTGACTTGCTTAATGCTACGCCTAAGCTGCTGATCGTATCCGGGTCTTCAGGCTTCAACTTGAGTGCGTTGTCAAGTGGTTCAACCGCCTGGGCATACCTTCCATTCTCGAGATGAATGCGGCCCTCATAATATTGAGCTTCCCAAAGAGCGGGATTCTGCGCGATTGCTAACCTGAAGAGTACGAGAGACTCGTCGTCACGCCTGAGTTCGTAGTAGCAGCGCGCCAAGCCAATCAAAATCTCGATTGAGCTGGCATCCTGTTTCCGGGCGTATTCCAAATACAGCAGGGCCGCTTGCGCATCTGAGTCCTCAATCAGCCCGATACCGATTCTCCCTGCTTGAGCAGCGGACATTGGAAACGGCAACTGCAGATCATTCGAGCTGTCGTTCTTTGCAGGAGTTTGTCGCGCAGATACGATCGGAATGTTCAAGGGCCGCGGCGCTATCTTTTCCTGAGGAGGCACGGCAATCAAATAGACAGGGTGAGCTTCGATTGGGTGCCGGTCAGTAACAACTACAACGGTTTCCTCAGCCTGGTTTCTTATTTCGGCAAAAGACAGAAGGAGCAGCACCGGCAGGAAATACGCTATCCAGCGGGAGTTATTGAATCTGCGCTTGAACTTTCGCTTTGCGTGCTGCATTCACTGAAAGTCGACGCTCGCGAGCTACTCTCGATCACGAGCAAGCCGGAAGCCGATCGTGGGAAACTTGGAGTTTTCGTCACCGAACCAGGAACGATCGGTAGCGTTGCTAAAATCATTTTTAATCTTCTCGAAGAATGAACCGCCCCTTTGCACACAAGCATTTTTGACAGAGGGCAAGACGCGTGTGTTGTCGTAAAAACGTGGCTTCGACGACGTCCATTCCCACACGTTGCCAATCATGTCGTGTACTCCGCTTTGAGTCGCGCCTCGGGGGAACGAACCTACGGTTACTGGAGTCTTTTTCTCATTGATATTCGCGCGTCCCTCTTCCCACGAGTTTCCCCACGGGAATAAGGAATCACTGGAGCCATTACGAGCCGCGAACTCCCATTCTTCTTCAGTCGGTAATCGATAGACGACGCCATCGCGCTTTGAAAGCCACGCGGCAAAGTCTTCCACGTCTTTGGGTGAAACATTTGCCACGGGCCAACGGTCACGACCTGACGGCGGATCGGTGCCGTTCCACGGCTCCCAGTAACTTCCAGTGATCGCCGGATCGATCTGCGGCGCTGGTTTGCCGGTGGCTTTAATAAACTCCGCATATTCCGCGTTAGTCACTTCGTACCTATCTATGTAAAAGGACGGCACCGTAACCTTGTGCTCTCCTCTCTGTTCCTCGCCAGAGTTATTCGAACCCATTGTAAAAGTGCCACCTTCGATCAAAACCATCTCGCGCTTCGAGTTAGCGGCGCCTGTAGCTTGCACTTGCAAGCCCGGCGGTTCAGCTCCTTTCCAGGAATAAACAAGTGCGAAAA
>DATEIS010000314.1:0-14210 GCA_035278765.1 Pyrinomonadaceae bacterium
GAAAGAAAAACCAGCAGCGAGGACAAATAATGCCGGCGTCGTTTCCGCAGCAGATTTTTATGATCGACCCGCAGCTAATAAGTCACTCTTCGACAAAGCGCACGCGTCGGTTGAGAAGAAGGATTATGCAAACGCCATCAGATTGCTGAATCAAATTGTTGAGCAAGACAAGAACGACTTTCAGTGTTGGACCCTGCTGGGAACTCTCTACCTGGTCCAGGAAAAATCCGAGGACGCTGAAAAAGCGTATTTGACCGCCATCGAACTCAAGCCCACTTATGCTCTCCCATTGATTAACCTCGGCAGGTTTCGATTGACACAAAAGAAATTCGACGAGGCTGTCGATCTATTAACACGAGCTGTCGACCTGCAACCGCAGTCGCCCGATGCGAATCTACTTTTGGGCGAGGCTTACCTTCGTCTGAAAAAGGGATCCAAGGCGATTCCGTATCTGAACGTGGCAGGGAAGCTCGGGAAGATAGAGGCCCATCTCGATCTGGGCTGGCTCTACAACGCTGCCGGACTTAAAGACAAGGCCGTTGTTGAGTACGAAGAGGTACTCAGAAAAAAACCTGATTATGCCGATCGAAAAAAGCTCGAGCAGTACATCAGCGAAAACAAGAAAAATTAGCCGCGGATTTACACGGATGAACGCGGATCAGAATCATTTCATGTAAATCCGCGGCTAAAACTCTTAACTTTGTCTTAGTGGCGGCATTGGGATAGGAATGCCGTACGTAGTGGCGCCGACTCCTACACCACCTTCACAGGAATTCGGTGGCACAGTACAAACACGCCTCGTCGAAGGACACTCCGCGGCCCAGAACATATAGCCCAACATACCGCTTGTCGTGCCGGCGCCGTTTGGCGCTACTGACTGCACGTAATTACCGGTTGAATTGGTCAACGAAGTCGTAAAGTTTGTGCACTCCGGTGCGGCCTTTGATCCGGTAACGATATAAAGAGCGCCCGTGAACTTCGCCGGCGCTAATGGCAGTATCGGAGGCGCAAACTGCGGCTTACCGTCCACATGCTCCTGCCAATCGGCCTGAGCCGTTGCGGCAGAGTTTGGTTGTCTGGCCGGAACCATTGCGTTCGCATAGTCCAGAACAGGCGTCGTCGTGTTTAGCCAATCAGCAGTTGCTTTCCGCGTGAGTGCAATCAACCAGCGATCGCCCGCAGCGAGGTCGATGGTCAATCGCGCTGCATGATTGTTCCCGGATGCGTCGTACGGCAGAACCGAGCGATAGGCATTGATGAACGCCTGTAATCCCGTCAGGTTCGGGTTCGTGTTCTCTTCGTAGTCGATCTCAATCCCGACACCCAAACGTTGCGCCGCTTCGGCCGCATTCAGTCCAAACTGGACCGGGTTAGTTGCGAGAGCCTGGTTCCAAGCATCCGTGTATGTGATCCCACCGATTGACAGCATCACTCTAACGCCGCGGCTCTTGAAGTAATCAACCACTGCCTGATTCATTCCGATCGGGATGCCTTGCGACGTGCCGGCATCGTTCGTCTTGTTCAGCAGTCTCATCGGGTGAACAAAACTCAAAACCACGAGGTTAACTGACGGCGTGCCATCACCGCGGTCGATCAGCCATCGATTGCGGGTGTTGAAGTCGGTCATGTTGCGAACGCCGGCCCATGTGCAAAAGTCATTTCCACAATGCCAGGCTCCGTAAATCGAAATGGGGTTAGCAGCAGTAACAGTCTTCGGCTGTGAAGAAAGCCCGCTGAAGAGTGCGGCGAGTACAAGTAAACTCAGGACAAGCATTTTTTTATACATCTCAGTTCTTCCTCCCACGAAGTTTGAGATCGATCGATTGAAGGGGGTTAGTTGAAGGCTAGTGCGGAATCTTAGACCAACTGGTGAGATTGATCAAAGTTTTTTGAAACGCCGGTAGTGTCTTAATTTGAATTAAGACTATCGAAACGCCGAAGGCGTTCACTAATTTCAGCCCAGGGTTCGAGCGCAGCGAGAACCCTGGGATCACTTTTCAGAATTACGATTCAACCCTGAAAGGGTTCGCCTTGAGAGGAACCCTTTCAGGGTTAGAGCTATTTGGAATTGTTATTCCCAGGGTTGTCGCTGCTCCAACCCTGGGCTGAAATTAGCCAACGCCTTCGGCGTTAGTCTACTTTGGACCAGAGACTTCTGATTTCAGATCTGACCCACGTCGCTTCTCTACAGAGGTCCGCAACTCTTCCGGTGTCGCGGGACGACCGTGTACGCCGTAGATCTTATCGATCTGTAATCCCAGCTGTTGCAGCTTCTCACTAAAACTGACTGTCGCGTCCTGGGCGATCGCGATCGATCCATTCGGGGCAGGGTTCAATAGATCCGCCTGAAACAAAATTTTCTCTTTCGGCAAATAGGCAACAATGATCTCATTCGCGTGCGGATTCGGGCCGATGTCGTACAACTCAACCACATGCTTGTCGTCCTGAAACACACGCTTCTTGTTTACGAGCTCGATTTTCAACTTATTATCCAGTGACAACTTCGGCAGTAGCGACGACTGAAGTGCCGTGGCTTTTTCAAGAAAACTCTTGTTCCCGGCCGTAGTCACAATCGTTGCACCGTCGGCGACGTACTCACGAAAACCACCCGCGTGATCTGCATGGTGATGAGTCAGGACGAGATACTTGATCGGCTTACCAGGGACTGTCTCTTTAATCTTCGCCAACGCCTGCACCGAATTGCTGTTGTAAAAAATCTGCTCCGGAGCCTCGAGCACGAGAATGTGATCGTTGAAAGCCACAAACATGATGTTGTGCGTGCCTCCAGCCAATCCATTCAACATGTAAACATCTTCGGCGATCTTGGCCACGGCCGGCGGCGCTGGATTTGCCGGACCGGCTTCGAGTTTCTCAAATCCATCGGGTCCTTTGAACACGCTCTCGGCTGGCTTCGTGTTGATCTGAATGTCGACGTACTCCGCTTCCTGAACGACTCCTCCGGAGTTGTACAAGACACGCGCGCCGGGCAGCTTCAACTTTCCGACAGTGCGATAGTTTGAATAAATCTGTGCGATCTCCGTGTCGCCCGCGAATGGATCGGCATATAGATAACCGTACTTGGTCAGCAGGTTTGTTTGCGCGTCAAAAGAAAGCGCGAGCTGTTGATTGTCGGGCCGTAGCACGCTGATGACTTTTTGTTTCCGGCCGGCGATTTCATCTTCACCCAGGTAGCGCAGAGTTGCGGCGCGGTCCAACGCCTCGATCAAAACGAACGGAGGCAAGCGGCGCATTTGTGGTCGAAAGTTGTTCGCGGAAGCATTGTTGATGGGCGTGGCCGTCCTGGACCACATATCAAAGTTTTGACCTTCCGTGCCTTTGATCACAGTGCGGTTCCAGTTGTTGAAGCCTGCATTTGACGTCTTCAAGTCATCGTAGACAAATCCACGTTCAGTATCGACGATTAGAGTTTCTTCCGAAGTACCGACGACATACGGAGGCTCTGCGCCCGGGCTTTGATAGCGTGCGTGAAGTTTGCCTCTTTCTTTGAGCGTGAAATCCTTGACTGCGCGTAACGCTTCGACTCCGCCGTGAGCTGTGATTGCATCGTCGAGTACGCGGCGGGCTTGTTGGTACGAACGCTGCGAAGCATCGAGTTGCTGCGCACTCGCGGCAGCGGATGCTTGCAGAACTACTAGTGTGGCAACGACAAACAGTTTCAGTTTCATCGTGGTGCTCCTCTCCAAAATCTGGCAGGTATTCCGAAAATTTCGGAACAAAGGTGGTGTTGGCGCGCTTTGGGAAGACTGTCTGTCTAATACTTAAAAAACGTCGTAAATGTTCAGTGAGATTCTGTGTGCAAAAAATTGGAATTGGACCATTATTTTGGTGAGGTATGGTGAAGTAAAGTGATGGTCACTAGGGCCTGTTACCACCTCTGCCGATAGGTAAGATGCTCGACATGGACTTTGCCATCTCCTCGACGTTCTTCTGATCCTCACCGCTGAAAGAAAAGATCAGCGCGTAGCCTTTCTTAACATGGACGAAAATGGACGAGTTGTAGTTGACCCCGTTAACTACGTGCTCGTAATCGTCACGGAAAAACTGTAACCCCGCAAGACGGACTTCTACAGGCTCATTCAGCAGTGGCTTGTATCCGCGCTTCTGTTTGAAGGTCCGAAGACTGAGCAAATAATCTTTCCCGTTTGGGTTTCCCCGCACGTGAGCAACTCTTTCCGCAGCCACAAAAATAACGGGATTTATCGCGATGCCTGGTGTGCCCTTTGGGTGTCGTGTAACGGAAAGAAGTGCATATATATCTTTCGGCTGCACCGGATTGTCGGTCTTAGCAAGTTCTTCTACGGTTCTTTCTTGTATCCGTTTATTAATTGCTTCCTCGTGAACGACCCAGTCTTTCGGGGGAGCGAACGAGAGGCTAAAAAACGAGTTGTAGTACACCCCGTCTTTGACTATTCCATCATCAGGAGATGTGGTTTGCGCGTTTGTGGCAAAGCAAAGCAGTAGAAGAATTGCTGCAAGTACCAGAGGTGAGTGCTTCATGCGCAGATGGTATTGCAAGGGACCTGGCTATGGCAATGTTTTACGGCGACGCTCCACCGCTTCTGACAATGAGAGCAACAAACGCCTTTCCCGGCCCTGCTGCCGCCATGCTGGTAGGGGTCTACGTACCGTCTCCCGGCTGCTGGGAGATCACTGGCGAGTACAAGGGCGAGAAGTTGAGCTTTGGCGTCTGGGTCGAGCCGGTCAAACAAGTCAAGCAATAACTCGTCGATATTGTCAGTACAGCGGTGTCAATAGTGACAGTCAGATATGTCACTACTGACACACCCGCAGCTTCCCTCTGGTCCAACACTCACCGCAATTTCGCAAATAAACACGTCGCTCCTGCCGGGTATGACAATTGCCCAAACCACGGCAATGATTTTCAAATTCTTGAACCCACGGAGACGACCATGCCACTAAATCTACAAACCCTGATGCCCGCAGTTGTAACTCCCTACACCCAAACTATCGTCACCGATATCGACGGAGACGGATTGAACGAAGTGATCGTCTTTGACGACACGATCCTGCAGCTCGCGATTGTGCATCAATTCCACTACACCGACTTTAACCTCACTGAGATCAACTCAACTGTATGGCCAAATTCAACTACTCCCATTTGGACCACTGACACCAGCCCGCACTATTGGACCAAGTGGGCGTCGCAACAGGCAACGGTGCCTGGTGGCTGGACCATTTCACCAGGCGACGCGATCGTGGCCGCCGATCTCGACGGCGACGGTATCGCGGAGTTGTTTATTTACAACCTGACCACTTCTACATTTGGAGTGCTGAAATGGCAGACGAGCACGAGCCAGTTGCAAACGATCTACAAGACATCTGGTGCCAATAACCTTGGCGCCGTCGGCTCTCAATACTTCGTGATCCCGAATCTACACGGCATCATTCCGGCCGTGCCCGCGAATGTCGCCGGCATTCTTTACTACAACGCCCAGACACTGGCCATGGGAATGTTCTCGTATTCAGCTTCGGAAGCTAAATTTGTGTCGTGGTGGACACATACCGGATCGTCGTTGTTCGGCTGGAATCTGGGGGCGAGTAGTCCACCGGCGAACCAGTTTTACCCAGGTTTCTTCCAGACTGCTGGAACGCCAAATGTTGTGGTTTACGATCCTGCCGACGCATTCATCGCTGTGTTGCAATGGAATGGGACAGATTTTGCGTCCGGCGGCGGTGCGGGCCATAACGTTGGAGGCTGGAGCTTTGGCTCGACGGATCAGTTGCAGTGTGCTGATCTGGATGGGGATGGGCTGACGGAGATCCTGATCTATAACCCAGGTACGCAATACCTCGGCATCCTGGAATGGGACAACACGAAGCAAAACCTTCAAGCCCCGGTGGTGATCAACGGGACAATTACCAATGGATCGAACAGTTGGACCATCGGCGGCAACGACAAGTATTACTGCCTGAATCAGGCGCCCGGCAATCCCGCCCTGATCATTGCCTTCTCGGCGGATTCATTAAAGGTTGCGGTGTTGATTTACCAGGGTGGCAAGTTCGTTTGTGCATGGTCCGGCTCGTCGCTGGCTCCCAATAACGAGTGGCCGATGTCTGCCACCGACACTTTCTTCGTGGGTACGCCAACCGCAACGCCGCCATTGTTTACGCTGTCAACGCAGGGTCCTACTAATGCGCCGGTCCCGACGTTGGGGGCCGTCTCTGTGGCAACGGGCCTGCAACTTGTTTCCAGTGCAACAGTTCCAGTGCAGGCGTGGTCGCCGGCGTTTGTGGCCGCTGCCCCTAAAACTGGTTTCACTCCATTCCAGAGTGGTGACCAGCCGGCCATTTACACTTACATCAGTAGCCTGTTTCCTATTCCGGGCCAGCCGGGCGGCCCGAACCAGCCGCTTCGCACGGTTTATACAAATGCGGATTATCAAGGCAAGTTTCAGCCGTTTGCCGTCGCTCTTGCGGCCGTCCCATCGCCGTCTCAGATCCCGAGCTATTGGCCGGCGCACCCGACTACCTGGAGCACGAGTGACTGGACAGCCGTGGTGAACACGATCGTGAATGAATGCAATCAGGTGGATACGGTTTACAGCCTGTACAATGAGCTTGGTAAGCTCGCCGACGCAATGAATGCATTCCAAAAAGTCGATTTCGAGACGGTCACCCAAAATATAAAAGCCATCACGGGAAATCTTCCCTCTGAGGTTGATTACTGGGTCGGGGAAGTTGTTGTGGGAGCTCTGTGGGTCATGGCGGCCGCTGCTGGCTTCATCGATAATACTGGGGCTGCCGGCAGCTTCGCAGTGTTTTTCACGCTGGCTGGTTCAGTTGCCAGTGCCGCTTTTGGCTATGAACCCGAAGAACGGGAGACTTTCCCCTTTGATGAGGTTCAGAGTGAGGTCACCGAGACGTTAGCGGCAGCGTTTGTTACACAGAGTTTGGATCTCACCACGTTTTTGAGCGACCCGGTCAAGTTGAAACTTTGCGATGGACTAAGTTCCAATGAGTGGGCGATTCCCACCTCTCTTCCCAGCTCGATGCAGCAGCCATTCCAGGAGATGGACCGCCTTTGGATGTATCAGCAAATTGTCCCGGCCTGCTTGACGATAGACGTGGAGAGCGGCGGTTCCAATGGCGCGTTGTACTCTTCGAATGGGACCGCATACAACTTTAACGTCCCCTTGACGCAAGCTGAATTTAAAGCGTCAGCTTTTTACAACGATCTGTTCAATACTCTTGAGGTGTCAGAGCAAGATTTCTTTGCCGGCAACGGAGCCTGGACCGCGATCCCAAGAGAGAGCTAGCCGAATCAGCAAGCAGGAGCAGTTTCATCAGAGCACTGGCCCACCGTCGATTTGGTGGGCCAGTGTTTTGACTTCGTGAGGCAAGGCCACTTTGTAATCCTAATTATTTACCGCCGGCGTTGATAGAAGAGATGTGACACGGCAAGAAAAACGAGCGCGATAGTTAGAACATAGACTCGGTGTTGCGCGATCAGAGAAAGATTACCGCTTAGTAAATCTTCATACTTCCAAAGCCTGAATAGCAGCGGATTGTAGAGCCATCCTTTATGGCCCTGGTTGTAGTAATAGAGAAGACCTACACCAATCCCGATCGACGCGATGTAAGTTAGATAACGATCCCGCAACAATACTTTCAGGAACGTAGCCGCCGCGGCGAGAAAGATCGCGTTTGGAATCAGTATCCAGAAGTAAACACGCAGATACGTCATCAATTCAACGGGCCAATTCCCCTTCAATGTCTGGGCCAACACTGCGATCAAGCCGGCTGAAATCAGGAGAGTGCACACCAATAAGAGCGTCGCAAGAAATTTGGATAACAGCAGCACAAAGTTTGGGATCGGCTGGCTCCAAACCAGTGGCTCAATTTTCAAATCGCGATCACGTTGCAATGCTTCTCCGATATAGAAGATGCTGATGCCGATAGTGAACAGCAGCGAATTGGCGGCAATGTTGGTGACGTAGTTGACTGAGTAAGATCCATCGGGACGTACATTCCAAAAAATCACTTCCATCGTCGACAACAACACCGCAAAGGGAATGATGACCACTAGACTGCGTTCAGCAAGAAGCAAACGAAACTCAATCACCAGGGCGGCGATTAGTTTTCTAAAGCTTGCTTGAATTCCGCTGTTGATGCTCGTGACACTCGGAAGAGCAAGAGGTGTTCGGCGTGCTTCAGGCTCGATCCACTGGTCTTGCCCAAATTCGGACTCAAAAGAAATCCTTTCGCTTGCAGTCGACAAGTTGAGAAACGAGAAATGAACCGTCTGCGGACGCTCGCCGATAATGAAGCGACGATAAACAAACGTGAGTATTCCTGTCGCTATCAACAACATCACTACGCGGTTGATAATCAGCTCCGCGTCGTAAGCAATTACGAGTTGATTGAACACCTCAGGGGGCATGGGGGTGTGAACGTCGCCATGCTTTTTGCCCCAGTTCATGAGCAGCGGATCGAGCACGCGTTGCCAACTCAACGGCAAACTCTTCACGAAGAAGATGTGATAGCTCATGATGAGAGGATAAAAGCAGACCCCGAGCCCATAAACGATTTTGGCGTTCCGTGTTAGCGTTCCGACGGCAAAGTAGATGGCAGCCAAAACCAGGTGAGTGATCACCACGAAGATTAGGAAGTGTTTGAAGTAAGGGAAGACTTTCACACCCTGCTGAACCACGCCTGGGCGACTGAACCACTGCAACACGAACAATGTGATAACAAAACCCGCCTGACCGCAGGCAAGCACGAAGAAACTGCCGAAAAACTTTCCGAGAAGATAGGTAAGCCGGCTGACAGGCTTTGAAAAAATTAATGGATCGATCTCTGCGCGGAAATCTTTGATAACCGGATCCGCCATGATCACGGCCGTGAACAGTGGCAGAGTCATGAACGAGTAGATCGGCAAAACACCGGAGATGAAGGCATCGCTATTGGTGGCTATTCCACGGTTATAGGCCGGTCCCCAGCCCCACCAAAGCAACGCGTTACCACCAGTAAGCAGCGCCATCACGTATGGCGCCACCCGTCTCGAGTTGAGTAAAACCTCAGTTCGAAGGATGGTGAAAAACGGCGTGTGTAAGGGATGGACCATCACGAATGAGAGACCAGGTTGAAGTAGTAATCTTCGATTGTCGGTGTTGCCTGATTGAATTCTTCGCCGGGTCGTCCATTCGCCGAGCGGACTCGAACCCGCATCATGCCGTTGTACATCTGCGAGGAAATTAGTTTGTGACGAGCCTTAACTGCGTCGATCTGGTCGCGGGTCAACGACGCTTCCCAAATCGAGTTGTCCAATTCTTTGATTGCTTGCGAGGGTGAACACGAAGCAATGATCTGGCCGTTACGAATGATCGCCATGTTTGAGCAGAGGTTGGAAACGTCGGAGACAATGTGCGTCGAAAGTAGCACCACGCTTTCCTCGGCGAACGTTTCCGCAAGCAGGTTGTGAAAACGCGCTCGTTCTTCAGGATCGAGACCGGCCGTCGGTTCATCGACGATCAGCAGAGCCGGCTTACCAATCAGTGCTTGCGCAATTCCGAGTCGTTGTCGCATGCCGCCGGAGAATCCGCCGACTTTCTGTCGCCGCGCGCTTTCGAGATTGACTCTCTCAAGCAACGCATTTACCAGCGACTCGCGCTCATTCTTGTTATGGACGCCTTTTAATCTGGCGAAATAATGCAGCGTCTTTTCTGCCGTGAGCGAAGGATAGAAACCGAAATCCTGTGGAAGGTAACCAAGCATCATTCGCGCTCGATGCTTTTGCGAGATTAGATCCGTGTCGCGCATCCGCGCGGTGCCGGAATCAGGTTCGAGCAGAGTTGCCAGAATCTTCATGAGCGTCGTCTTGCCGGCGCCATTCGGCCCGAGCAGTCCGAACATCCCGGGAGGCACTTCCAGGTTGATTCCCTTAAGTGCCTGAACCCCACTCGCGTAAGTCTTGTTCAAGCCTTCGATGGCGAGCATTCAGCTAAAGATCGAAAACGATGATGGTTTGTTTTTGGGAAGAAAACGTGACGGACTTAGACCGCGCACGTAGAGCAATAAACGGCCTGCGATGGCGATGGTAATAAGTATGGGACCGATGCGAGCTACGTAATAGTCTGTGCTGGTAAAACGAATGATGAGTCCGGTCAAAGCGAGAAGAATCAGAAATATCTTGAAGGCGCGTTGGAGCGGTTGGCTCCTCTTGCATATCGCCACACATTCATTCTTGACTCGGTCGAAGTTGCCAAATCGTTTCAGCGTTGCGGCTCGTGCTTCTTCGGGAGACATGCCTCGTTGCATGTATTCGCGCTGCAGCAGTTCGACGTGAAGATGCAACTCTTCTTCAACTTCAAGGAGTGTTGGTAGGTTGTTCATCGATGCGCTCAGGCAGTCTGTAAAATGCGGGAAATCGCTTTTGAAACGCGTTCCCAGTTTGCGCGTTCACGCTCAAGCTGTTTCTGTCCTGCTCTGGTCAGTTTATAAAACCGAGCCCGACGATTATTTTCTGACACTCCCCACTCTGACTTAATCCAACCACGTTCCTGCATGCGGTAAAGCGCCGGATACAACGACCCATCTTCAACCTTGAGCAAATCTTCTGCCGTCTCGTGGATTCTTTGCACAATGCCGTAACCATGCAACGACTCACGCTCGAGTGTTTTCAGAATCAACAACTCCAGCGTGCCCTGCATCAGATCTGTCCGCTCTTTCGGCAAGTGTTAAGCTCTCCCTAGATAATCTAGGGCAGAGGCTAACGGTATTCACCTAGACTGTCAAGGGGAGTGAACGGTTAGGCGTGAGTTCTATCTGAGACCACTGTGATACGGTTGAGACCGATAGCTTAACGAGATCACGAGTTCTATACCCTCGACCGATCCATTCGTCGAGAGCTTCACCGCCTCGGAACGTACTGTAGGGGCGGCCCTCCGTGGCCGCCCTCGATTGGTTCAGCATTTCGAAAAACGGCGGCCCCGGGTTTGGCGAACACGATTTAAATCGAGGGCGGCCACGGAGGGCCGCCCCTACAGTACGTCCCGAGGCGTGAGCCTGAAGTCGTCAAGAATGATCTCACGAGTCTGCGAGACCCTGATGACCGTGCTCTCTACTCATCAACGGGTATGTGGGATCTGATTTGCCAGGCTTGTTTCGCGCATTTACGGCGAGGAGATATCGACCAGGTGCAACACTACGGAAGTAATAATCCCCACTCCCCGGCATGCTGCCGGTGCCCGGAGTCAAAACGGACGAGATCTCCTTGGAACGAGTGCCAGTTGTTGTTGTGGCAGTTGCGATCCATCGGGAGTTACGAGTCTGCCTCTGATCGAGCTGTCAGTTGTGAGAATAAAGGAGTCGGACCCACGTCAGCCCTCGAGTAAGCCATGCACGGGTGGAACCCCTTGTCTTGCCGTAGTCCGGAGCATGTACATGCTGAGGCTTGATCGGCCAGGAAGAGCAATGCGGCTAAGACAAGTAAGGCTTTGGAGATGATTCTTAAGTACATGACGGATTCCTCACTATTACGTCGAGTGAAGAACTGTTTGAAGTTATTGGCTGGGAGGCAGGGACTCGAACCCCGATAGCCAGATCCAGAGTCTGGAGTCCTACCATTGGACGACCTCCCAGCAAGAGGAGTTTGAATTTACGTATCGAGGGTACGGTTGTCAACTGAAGGCAATCTGTTGTGCTTTCCGTGCCTTTTTGTGGCAATGTTCAAAATGTGACTCCGTTATTGGAAGTGATCGTGTGTTCGGTGGCCGATGCGATTGAGGCTGAGAGAGGTGGTGCGGGCCGTCTCGAGATAGTCAGGGATTTGCAGGTTGGCGGGTTAACTCCGTCGTTGGAACTGGTGAAGGAAATCAAGCAGGCGGGATTGCCTGTTCGAGTGATGCTGCGCGAGAGTGTTGGCTTTCAAACAACTGGTCCAGACGAAATCGATCGTTTGTGTCGAGCCGCGGAGGCTTTTGCAGAGCTTGAAGTCGATGGGGTTGTGCTGGGATTTTTGAAGAACCGTGAAGTGGATGTGGAACTGACGCAACGCGTGCTTGCCGGTGCTCCGGATTTGCGAGCGACTTTCCACCACGCATTTGAGGATGCGGAAGATAAGTTGCGCGCGTTGACTGAAATAAAACGACTGCCGCAAGTTGATCGAATTCTTAGTAGCGGTGGAACAGACGCATTGAGAATTCAACGACTAGCCGAGTACGAACACGCCGCCGCGCCAGAGCTAACAATCCTCGCTGGTGGCGGCATCGACGGCGACGCCATCGTTCAGATCAAACGCGAGACGAATATTCGCGAGTTCCATGTAGGACGCGCGGCGCGTTTAGATTTTCAGGTTGATGGTCCTGTGCAGGCTTCGCTTGTCAGTGGTCTAGTTCAGACTCTTACGCACGATCCTCCACACCGGGCATCTTGAACTTACCCGCAGCCGCCAACTCTGCGGCATCACTTGGTCGATACTCCCAATGCCATGACTCATTCGAGACAGTACGGACGAAGCCGTGCTTCGGAGCATTCGCTTTCAACCACTCGTAAACTTTATCCGATCCGTCAAACACATTGTGACGAGTGTTGAGATCGAAGGCCTGGCCGTGTTGATGATTTGAGTGTCCGGCCTTTGCGGCGAGATTGCCCTGACCTTTCTCAAACAACTTTCGCAATGCAGCTTGTCGCTGAAACGTCCGGAAGGCGCTGTTGATCGAGATCGAAATGTTCTCCGCTTCCGCAGCATCTTTCAGCTTCAGATAGGGCGCGAGACTGTCGAGTGTGATCTGTTCCATCTCGCCACCAAACCCCACGATATTCACGAGCAACTTTGGACCAAGGTACTCACCCCTGCGCCAGCACGCATTCGGTCCTTTCTTGTCAATCCACTCATCGGAGAAATAAAGATCGGAGCAGCCTTCTTTCAGATTCGCAGCCTTGGTCCAACCGAGTTCCTCACCCGGTTGCATCTGGCCGTCGACGATCTCAACCTTGCTGACTTTGACAAACTTACCGTCAGGTGAAGTTTCAGTTACGGCCACAAACGATCGCGCAGGAATAATGGTGCCTCTGGACGCGAAGTCGGGTGCACCATCTCGAATCAACGCATTCGCATCGATGCAGGTCATGTTGGTTCCTGCCGGTTCGAGGTCCCACTTCGCCGGCGCGAGACCCGCGGTTTCGTTCTTGAACCCGCCTTCGAGATTCATCGACGAGGTCCAACCGTAAGTTTGCTCGCCCGAGGCGGAGACAGCGAAGACATAAGTATGTCTGCCGGAATCGTTTGTAACATCCGTCACCTTTATTTCTGTTCGCTGCGGAATTATCTTCACGTCGCCGACGCGTTTGCCCGGCGGACGATCCTCACCCGACTTGTATCTAAGTTCCTTAAACTTCTCATCGCGAATGATTGCTTTGCTCGACTCAACAACAAAGACTTTTCCCGGATAGCTTCTAAAGTTCACGGCGACCAACCTCCAAAAATTAAATGCTTGAACTCTTGACCTTGCGGATGCACAATGTGCACGTCTGTAGCACTATTTTGCGGCGCACACCTATAGAAAACAACGACAATCGCTTTTATCTTTCAGTTTCCCGGAAGACACGACGGAGAGTCGATGACTGAACACGAAGACCAGATTGCACAATATCGTCTAAAGCTCGAGGAGACTGCCGCACTCGTGGCGCGTATTCGTCACGAAATCAATAATCCCCTGACCGGCGTGTTGGGCCAGGCCCAACTCCTGTTGCGAGAAGAATTGAGTGACCGATCGCGAAAGCGAGTGCAAACGATCGAGGATCTTGCGCTACGCATGCGCGATATCGTGGCCCAGTTGCGCGAGGTGCAAAAACCCGGCGGCGACGGCGACAGCTAATTACTGTGCGGCACTAACTTCAAGCGGCTTGCCTTTAATCTTCGCATCGCCGCTGACGAACACGCTGTAGCGATTACCTGCAGGTATGATCGCGGGCTTACCCTTCTTCAGACCCCACAATAGACCAATTGGTCCAAGAAACACGGTTGTTGCGACTGCCGCAACCGCAACCGTTCCACCTTTACTATCGCCCACCTCTCGTTTCGTAAACCTGGCGGGAATGCGATTGCCGTCGGTCGCCATCACATCCTGCATGGCCCATTCCAGCTTTCCTGCTTTGCCCCAGTGACCAGCTCGCTTGGCAGTGGTGATGCGAGCCCTGGCTGCTGCTTCCTTTTCAAAAATCGTCAG
>DATEIS010000315.1:0-5307 GCA_035278765.1 Pyrinomonadaceae bacterium
GTGCGACCGCGCATCGATTCTATTGGTGAAGTATCAGTTTCCACTGCGGCGCCAGGTGCTGAAAGCGCGGGCGATGGCGCAGTGCAAATCAAGTTTGTGACGCGCGGCGGATCAAACGACTTTGGTGGCAGTGTCTACTGGTATCGTCGTGAGCCATACCTCACGGCCAACTATTTTTTCAACAACCAAACATTGGCTCCAACCTACTTCGGTAAAGCTCCGAAGAACCGAATCCTGCTCAACCAGTATGGCGTTCGGGCCGGTGGTCCAATCACAATCCCGAAACTATTCAACGGCAAGGACCGGGCATTCTTCTTTGTTAACTACGAAGAGTTCCGCCTGCCCGAGCAGCAACTGCGACAACGCACTATCCTTAGCCCACTCGCGCAATCGGGTGTATTTACAACGAGCTCCGGCGCGCAGGTTAATCTGCTCAGTCTCGCCGGCGCTAACGGTTTCACATCAACTGTCGATCCGACCATATCGGCTCTATTGGCCGACATTCGCTCTACGACGTCGCAAGGCAATGTATTGCCGATCGCCGGCGATTCAAACCGGCAGCAATTCAACTTCGTCGGACAAGGCGGCCAGGATCGTTATTTCACGACCGTTCGTCTCGACTTCAATTTAACTTCCAATCATGCTTTATCGAATGTTTGGAACTACCAGGAATTCGGCGGCAAGCCGGTCGATTTTCTCAATCAAACAGATCCTTCATTTCCGGGATTTCCAAACTCAGCCGGGCAGAACTCACAGCGTTGGACCAACGTTACATCGCTGCGTTCAACTCTGACGCCCAATCTGATTAACGAAGCACGCTTCGGCATGCTCGGTGGTCAATCAAACTTTGGACCAATCGGTCCGGATCAGTTCGCCAACCAGGGCGGCTTTGACCTGAATTTCTTCGATTTGGGAATCACTGACGCTTCTGCAGTGCAAGCGATTCCACAGCGAGGCGCCAGAGCATTCGGCGTGAACTTCGGTTCCAGTAAACGAAACACGCCAAGCTTTGATTTCTCTGACTCGATGACGTGGATCAAAGGCAAACACTCTTTCAACTTCGGCGGCAACTACAATCTGATCAAGACATTTTCAAATGCAGTTAACAACGTAGTCGGCAATGTGAACTTTGGTATTGCCGAAGGCGACCCGGCTGAAGATCTTTTCGTCAGCTCTAACTTCCCGGGTGCTTCCGCAACCGATCTTGCAACAGCCGCCCAACTTTATGCGACGCTAACCGGACGCGTTACAGCCGTTGATCGAGCAGCATTCCTGAACGACGGCCGTTACGGGTTATTCGGTGGACAAATTCTCAAGTTCCGTCAGCCACAGTTTGCGATCTTCGCGCAAGACTCGTGGCGCTTCCGTCCTAACGTAACGGTTAATTTCGGCGTTCGTTGGGAGCCGCAACAGCCAATCACTTCTCGCAACGACAACTTTGCGAAGGCGACGTTTGCCGGCTTGTTCGGTGAATCTGGTGAAGGGAATCTCTTCAAACCAGGTACGTTGACCGGCAGCACGACGCAGTTAACTCCTTTGGCTATCGGAGAGAAACTCTACGATGCTGACTGGAACAACTTCGCGCCGAGTGCGAGCGTAGCCTGGAGCCCGAATTTTCAAAGCGGTCTCCTCCATCGCTTATTTGGTGACTCGGGTAAGAGCGTAGTTCGCGGTGGTTACTCCGTTGCCTTCGTTCGAGAAGGTCTGGGCAATATAACGCAGGTCCTTTCGGGGAATCCTGGTGGCACGCTCGCGTTAAGCAGCGACGTCGATGCAGGAAATCTTCCGTTCGGTACCTTGTTCCGCAATCGCGCGGACCTCGCGCCGCCGGCATTCAACGACACCCCGACCTATCCGATCACTGCTCAACCTTTGGATACGATCGGTGGTTTCGATCCAAATCTAAAGACGGGCCTGGTCCATTCGTGGAACTTCGGCGTACAGCGCGAGATATTCAAAGACACTGTTGTCGAAGCACGATACGTCGGCACTCGTGGTCGTAATCTTTGGCGACGTTACGGACTCAACGAAGTCAACATTCTCGAGAATGGCTTCCTGAGTGAGTTTCGTCAGGCTCAAACAAACCTGGCAGCAAATCAGCTTGCAGGTCGTGGAAACACGTTTGCGTTTTTTGGCGCCGGTTCGGGAACGCAGCCGTTGCCGATCATGCTTGGATTCTTTACGGGTGATCGATCAAACGCGAACAGTGCTGCAGCCTACGCCGGTGTAGCGCAGTTCACGAATTCGACTCGACTCACGCAATTGAATCCAAACTTCGCCAACCCGGTCGGTTTTGCGACGACCTTGCAGAATACATTTCTTGAAAGTGGAATCGCGGCCGGATCGCCAGCCAACTTCTTTGTAGTTAACCCAACAGTGGGCCTGCTTGCTGCGGGAATACAGTCGGTAACGTTAACTACTAATGACGTTGATACCTGGTACGACGCTCTGCAACTCGAGTTCCGTCGTCGCATGTCTGCTGGCTTGTTACTGCAGATGAGCTACACGTGGTCCAAGTCGCTGAGCAACTTCTACGCGTCCAGCCAGAGTTCGGCCGGACAGCCGTTGACTCTCCGCAGCGATCTCAACAAGCCTTTGGAGCGTTATCGCGCGCCTCAGGACATACAACACGCCTTCAAGGCAAACTGGATTTATGAAATGCCTTTCGGTCGTGGACGTTGGATCATGAGTGGCGTGAACGGGCTGACCAATCATTTGATTGGAGGTTGGGAATGGCACGGTACTGCTCGCGTTCAGAGTGGCAGGCCTTTTGCACTCGGCAACGTTCAGTTAGTTGGAATGGACGTGAAAGAGTTGCAGCAGTCTGTCGATGCGCGCAAGCTGCCGAACCGCACGGTTACGTTCCTGCCTGACGACATCATTCTCAACACACGGCGCGCGTTCAGCGTGTCGGCAACTGGAGCTGGTTTCGGCGCGCTCGGTGCACCGACGGGCAGATACATCGCGCCTGCAAACAGCAATGGTTGTATTCAGGCTTTCGTGGGTGGGTGTGGCTTTGCCAACCTGATTCTCGAAGGACCACGCTTTGTTCGTATGGATATGAGTCTGGTCAAGAAGATCCGATTCAACGAAACGAAGAACATCGAGTTTCGAGTTGAGCTGCTGAATGCGTTCAATAACATCAACTTCCTGGTTGGTGGTAGTTCAGCAGTTGATGATCCGAAACTGACTGCGACGAATCTTGGTTTGCAAGCGCCGAATTATTCGGCTGCAAACTTCGGATTGGTCACGCAGGCTTACCAGGATATTTCGACGACGAACGATCCCGGTGGCCGGCCAGTGCAGTTTGTTTTCAGATTCAACTTCTAACTCTTTCACTCTCCCCGACACTGAGAGGAGTGCAGCGTAAGTTGCGCTCCTCTTTTCTTATGTATACGAAGATTTGTAGACAACGAATCACTTGTTCACATAGGGATGCAATCGCCTCAATTCCTGGCCCTTAAAAATCCAAATTCATGAACTGCTCGCAGGGACGAAAAGTCTGATCCGGGTGACGAACTGGCCTGCCGTTTTGTCGAGCGCGTGGGCACGTGTCTTGCGCTTCGGACGAATCAGCAAGACCGCGGTACTCCAAAAATTCGGAGCGCGAGAAGAGGACGATATGAACGGCTTTGTTACCACCTTGAATCGATCCCCACTTTTCGACTGTAGGCTCAGTTATCTGAAGGTTCTGGCTTTGACGCTGTTGCGCGGAATCGCGTCTGCCGAGAACATGGAAGAAGCGAATGACACGATTGACCTACAGGCCGAGGTGCGACGCTTCGAGACGGAGCTTATTCGCAGTGCACTCATTCACACCGGCGGCCGCCAGCGACAAGCTGCGCGTCTGCTCGGCACCAAAGTCACCACCCTCAACACTAAAATCAAACGCTACAAAATCGAGATCCCGGAATAGTGCCTTCTTTGTTGGCGCCGTGATCAAATCAGACCACAGATAAACACGGAAATAATCCGGATTTCGATCCGCGTTTATCTGTGGCTAAAAACATCTCTCACGAACCACGCAAGTATGGCCAGTATCGTGACGACGACGGCCAACAAATAGAAGATCGACGCGTACGAACCGGTGCGGCTGACGGTTTCGGCGAGGACGAGGGGGCCAAGAGCTGAGGCGACTACTGTTAACGCCTGCGCGGCGCCCTGGATCTTGCCGAGATGTTTTCGTCCGTAAGCAGCGCTCCAGAAACTAAAGAAGATAACGATCACGAATCCGCCCGCTAATCCCATCACAGCCGCGTAAATCGCAACGTGGACTTGAGTCGAGACGTGCGGTAGTGCGATGAGCGAGCCGGCGAGCATGATCATCGCCACTGAGAGCAACCGATTCATCTTCCATTTCGCAGCAATCCAGCCACCGAGAAAGTTTCCCGCGAGTGAAGTCAATGCGACGATCACGAGACTGCGATAGTAAGTCGAAGCATCGAAATGGCGCTCGGCGAGAATCGATTCGTTAAAGAGTGCGATGCCGGAAGCGATCAGGCCGTAGATTGCGCTCGATATGCCAAACACCCAGAAGCTCGGAGTTGATAAAGCCTCGGTGAGTGTGTAGTCAGTCGTTAATTCACCGTCCGAATCGATCAAGGATGATTCAGGTGCGCGACGTACAAGTAACAACGCAAGTGGCGCCAGTCCAAAAAGCAACGCGAGTCCGATGATCCACCACGCCGTACGCCAGCCACTTGCCAACACGATCTCGCCGATCAACGGAAAGGCCATCATGAAGCCAATGCTCAACGCGATCGTGTATACGGCCATAGCGAGGTTGAGCCGGCGCACAAACCACTGCCCAACCATTGTGATGCTGACTACTGAAAGCGCACTTTGACCGAATCCACGCGTGAGAGTAATCAAGATTGCGATAGCGGTGATCTCGTGAGCTACGCTCGTTCCAAGGACAACCAACGCCAGCAAGACCGCGACGACCGTTAGCACTATCCTGCTTCCGAAACGATCGATCAGCCGTCCGACGCCCACAGAGAACAGCGCCCCAATCAGCGTGGCCCATAGATTTATGCGAGCGAATGCGACGCGATCGATTTGCAGATCACGCAGGAGTGGTTCTGTGATCAGCCCGAGACCCTGCGTTCGACCCGGCAGAGTCCCCACCATCGCCAGGGCCGCGATGAAGACGTGTACCCATCCGTAATAAAACGGAAGAGCAAAAGGTGGTTGACGTATTTCAGTAGCCACAAAGAATCTCAATTACGAACGGCTTTGCCCTAAAAATAGGAATTTGCGCTTGGATCGGGTCAGTACAGGGAGCGGTAGCGACCTGGTCAAGCCATG
>DATEIS010000316.1:0-8292 GCA_035278765.1 Pyrinomonadaceae bacterium
ATCCAGTCAGCTATCAAGAGATTTCCAGAAGACTTTAAACGAAGGCTTGTATCCACAGATTACGCAGATGATGGAAAGCCTTCTGCGTAATCTGTGGATAAAACTGTATGTCGACTGAACTTATCAAGGTCACTATTAACGGCAAAGACTTCGAAGTGCCGAAAGGCGCGCGTCTGATCGACGTGTGCCGCGACAAAGGGTTCGATATCCCGTCGTTCTGTTACTACTCGGATCTCGCGCTGCAGGCTTCGTGTCGCATGTGTCTCGTTCGTATCGAGAAGATGCCGAAGCTGCAAACGTCCTGCACGATCATCTGCACCGACGGCATGATCGTCACGACGCAGAGTGAAGAGATCGAGAAGGCCCAGCGCGGCATGACCGAGTTTCTGCTCGCGAACCATCCGCTTGATTGCCCTGTTTGCGATCGCGGTGGTGAATGCGAACTCCAGGAGATGACGTTCGACTGGGGCGGCCTCGAAGAGCGCTTCACTGAAAAGAAAAACTATTACGCCGAGCGATATCTGTCGCCGATGGTGGCAAACGATCCGCAGCGCTGCATTCTCTGCAAACGATGCACGCGAGTTTGTGACGAGTGGATGGGTGAAGATGCGATCGAAGCCGGTGGTCGTGGGGCACACACCGTTATCGGAACCTATCTCGGCTGGCTCGATTGTTCGCAGTGTGGCAACTGTATTGAAGTTTGTCCCACAGGAACACTCCTCGACGCAACTTACCGTCACCAAACGCGACCGTGGGAACTAGCGCAGACGATCACGACGTGCAACTTCTGTTCAGACGGATGCCAGATGTCACTCGGTTCGCGCGGCGGTGAAGTGCGACGCTCAGTTGCCCGCGATCGATACGTCAACGGAATCAATGGCGAGTTTCTCTGCATTAAAGGTCGCTTCGCTCACCCCTTCATCAACCACGATGCGCGCATTCGCACGCCAATGATTCGTTACAAAAAAGGCGGCAAGCTGATTCCCGCAACCTGGGATGAAGCGATTCGCCACGTCGCGGAACGGCTCGATGCGGTCGCAGAAGAACATGGACGAAACGCTGTCGGTGTAGTTGGTAGTCCACGACTGACTAACGAAGCGCTGCACGTGTTGCACAAGTTCACAACTGAACTCGTGGGCACTGAGAACTACACGACCACTGACGTCTTCAGCCTGCGAAGTTTCTTCCAGCATCTAGGCGGACAGTTGGCCACGCATCGTGATATTCGCTATGCGAAAACGATCGTCTTGATCGGCGGCGATCCGAGCGAGTTGCAACCGCTGACCGGCAAGCAGATCCGTCAAGCGGTGAGAAATGGCGACGCGACTCTCGTGCTCGTCAACTCCGTGCCCATTCGTCTGCGCGAACAGGCAAAAATATTTCTTCACATCAGGCCGAAATCGGAAGATGCATTTGCACTCGCGCTTTTCGATCCTTCAGGGGATTCACTGGCCGCGAAGAAAGCAGGTGTCGAAGAAAATGCGATCGCCGCCGCACGCCAGGCAATTGCAGACAGCACCGGCGACGTCGTGGTGATGTTTGGTCGCGAGCTCACTCCGGCGGCGCAAGCACTCATCGCGCAGTTGCCGCAAAAGTTTGCTACGCGAGACCGGCGCATTCTTTTCCACCCCTTGCCGCTCTTCAACAACAGTGTCGGCGCGCATGACATGGGAATGTTGGATCAGTCGACGTCCGCTCGTGGAATGCTGAACGCGTGCGGCAACTCGATTCGTGCACTCTACGTCGCCGGCAGCTTCTTACCAGAACATTTTGAAGGACACGAAGACGCACTCTCGAAGCTCGATTTTCTGGTGGTCCAGGAACTCTTTGAAAACGAGACCACGGCGGCGGCAGACGTGGTCCTGCCAGCTGCGTCTTATGCTGAGCAGGACGGCACATTCACGAACAACGACGGCCTCGTCCAACGCGTGCGGCAGTCGATTCCGGCGCTGCATCAGTCCAAACCTGATTGGGTGATCGTTGCCCAACTGGCGAAAGAACTCGGCATGGATTTCGGATATGAGTTGTCCGCGAGTGCCGTCTTTAGAGAAATCAGCGAGAAGGTACCGGCATATTCGGGAATGCGTTATCCGTTACTGAAGGACGAAACGAATCCGATCCAGGCGAAATACCAGGTAATTGATCGAGCTGACATGACAGCAGAACTCGCTATGGTGCGCGAATGCGTTGAAGACCTTCCCGATAACGGCGAGAAGATAATGGTAACGCCCGAAGTCGGAACAGAGTTATTCAAGCTCGGCGTGCTGACTGACAAAGTGGGCCAGTTTCACCTGCTGGCGTCCGGCAATCCGCGTCCCGAAACGACCGCGGTTTCGCCCCTTTATCAGATTACATCCGTGAAATCGGTGGCTGAAACAGTTTGATGGACACTGCGATTGATATAGCTCTCAAGTTTGCGGCTATCACTGTGGCCTTCGTCGTAGTGCTTCTCATCGTCGCCTACACCGTGCTGGCAGAGCGTCGCGTACTCGGCTTCATTCAGGGACGGCTTGGTCCAAATCGCGTCGGTTATGGCGGCATCCTGCAGCCTTTCGCGGATCTGCTGAAGTTTATTCTTAAAGAAGACATCGTTCCCGATAAATCGACACGATTTATCTACTTCCTCGCGCCCGTGATCGCCACGATGGCTGCGTTGATGACGATGATCGTGTATCCGTTCGGGCCTGAGATCACAATCCCGTTCACTTCGATCACGATACCGCTTGTAATTACGCACTTCGATGTCGGGTTGCTGTACGTGCTCGGTATCACTTCAATCGGCGTTTACGGAATCATGCTCGCGGGATGGTCTTCCAACAACAAATACAGTTTGATGGGCGGCCTTCGTTCGTCCGCGCAGATGATCTCGTACGAACTTGCGCTTGGGCTGAGTTTGATTGGCGTGATTCTGCTTGCAGGTACTTTGGATCTGGCGCAGATCGTTGAGCATCAATCGGCGTGGCACGGGATGCGGTGGAATATTATCTTTAACCCACTCGGATTTCTGGTTTACCTGACAGCCGCCATAGCGGAAACGAATCGCGTCCCTTTCGATCTACCTGAAGCTGAAACCGAGCTGGTTGCCGGTTTTCACACGGAATATAGCGCGATGAAATTTGCCCTGTTCTTCCTTGCTGAATACATCAACATGTTTACGGTTTCGATGCTCGCCACGACGCTTTTTCTGGGTGGCTGGAACGTGCCGTTTGCGGAAGACATTTTTGGACGCGGCAGCTTCTTGTTCGGGCTCGTGAGCGCGATCGGATTCCTGGCAAAAGTTATCTTCTTCCTTTTTCTTTATATCTGGCTGCGCGGAACGCTGCCGCGCTTTCGTTTTGATCAGTTGATGGATTTCGGCTGGAAGATCCTGTTGCCGCTGGCTCTGCTCAGTATCTTCATCACAGCCACGTTGATTTTCCTGCTTCCGAATTATTTTTAGATGTTGGCGCTTCTTTTCATTTTGTTTTCCGGGCTCGCGATCGGCTGCGCACTCGCCGTAGTTGCGCAACGCAATCCGCTCTACAGCGCGATCTCGCTGATCGGCGTTTTTATCTCGCTCGCGTGTCTTTACGTGATGCTGGCGGCGCCATTCATTGCCGCGGTCCAGGTCATTGTGTATGCGGGCGCGATCATGGTGCTCGTCGTCTTTGTAATCATGCTGCTCAACGTCGAACAGGAAGAGCGCGGGCGCATGCGTCTGAAATTTCTCTTGCCTACGGCTGTCGCCCTCGCCGCAATACTTATTGCAGAGGTTGCTTTCATACTCGTTTCGGTGCAGGAGTTCAGAGTTACGCCGGCTACGGGAGAAACAAACGTCGGACTCACACATTCGATCGGCTCCCAATTGTTTACAAGATACCTTTTGCCGTTTGAGATCACGTCGATACTGCTGCTGATGGCGATCGTTGGCGCGATGACACTCGCCCGACGCGGCGGGTTGCTGTCGCCGACTGCGCGTGTGATTCCGGGAGCACAACTGTTTCCACGTTCAATGATCGATTCGAGCGCTGCCCCTGACGATCTAACGCCCGTGGAGACCGATACGACCGACGAAGCAGCACGGCTGCTTGGTGTCGACCACAGAAACAGGAATGGATCTGCGTAATCTGTGGATGGAGTTTTAAGATGATGGAACCACAACTTTCATGGTACCTGGCACTCTCCGCGATCCTTTTCACGATTGGCGTGACGGGTGTCATCATCAAGCGCAACATCATCGCGATGTTCATGTGCATCGAGCTGATGCTGAATGCAGTGAACCTGACGTTTGTTGCGTTTGCGAGTTTCTTTCAGGACGTTACCGGACAGCTTTTTGTATTCATCGTCATGACTGTCGCGGCCGCTGAAGCTGCGGTCGGTTTGGGAATCATCATCGCCATCTTCCGCAATCGTGAGACGTTGGACGTCGATGAGGCGAGTATTTTGAAGTTGTGATTTTGGTGCTTTGTACTTAGTGCTTTGGGTTTTGTCTAAGCACAAAGAACAAAGCTCAAAGAACTAATGGAAAACAATCTCCTCAGTTTAATCATCTTTGCACCGCTGGCTGGAGCTGCCGTTAACTGGTTCATCGGCAGGCGTGTGCGTGATGAGAAGTTTATCGGCATCGTCGCCTGCGGGGCAGTGGCGATCTCGACAATCGTTGCGTTTTACCTCGCATTCATGTCGGGCGGCGCGTTGCGCGCTGAGACGCCGGTGTTCGATCACATATGGACGTGGTTGCAGGTCGGAAACTTCCGCGCTGACTTCGCGCTCGCAATGGACCGACTCAGCGGAACGTACGCGCTCTTCATCACTTTCGTTGGTTTCCTGATTCACGTCTTTGCGGTCGGTTACATGCACGGCGAGGAAGGCTTCTATCGCTTCTTCGCATTTCTCAATCTGTTCATGTTTTCGATGCTGACGCTCGTGCTCGGCGACAACTTCGTGTTGATGTTTGTCGGCTGGGAAGGCGTGGGCCTCTGCTCATACCTGCTGATTGGTTATTACTTCGATAAGAAGGAAGCGGGCGACGCTGCAAAGAAGGCGTTCATCACTAATCGCATCGGCGACTGGGGATTTGTACTCGGAATCTTGCTGACGTTCTTCGTCACGGGTTCAGTCAGCTTTTTTGCAAACCCGGCCGCAGGTGAGGTGACGCACACTGCGCTTTCGTTCTTTAAGACCGCACAAGTCGAACCATTCACAGCCGGAGCAATCATTGCGGGTGGCGCGACGTCCATTGCAGTGCTGCTGTTTATCGGCGCCGCCGGAAAGAGCGCGCAGATACCTTTATACGTTTGGCTGCCGGACGCGATGGCAGGACCGACGCCGGTTTCAGCGTTGATTCACGCCGCGACGATGGTCACGGCCGGCGTCTATATGATCGTGCGCTGTTCCGAAATCTTTGTACACGCGCCCACAGCGATGTTTATCGTCGCAGTTATCGGCGCGGCAACTGCACTCTTCGCTGCCACGATCGGCCTCGCACAGAACGACATCAAGAAAGTTCTCGCTTACTCGACCATTTCACAGCTCGGATACATGTTCCTGGCGTGTGGTGTTGGCGCGTTTGTCGCCGCGATTTTCCACGTCATCACGCACGCGTTCTTTAAGGCGCTGCTGTTCCTCGGTTCCGGATCGGTGATTCACGGGATGCACCACGAGCAGGACATGCGACGCATGGGCGGGCTCAGAAAGTACATGCCCATCACGTTCGCAACGATGCTCACCGGGTGGCTCGCGATCAGCGGTGTGCCTATTTTTGCCGGGTTCTTCTCGAAGGATGAGATCCTTTGGAAGACGTGGAGCGCGTCAACGTTTGGTCTGCCTTCCGGCTTCAACAAGCTTCTCTGGTTCATCGCCGCACTCACGGCGTTTCTAACTGCGGTTTATATGACGCGAATGATGGTGATGACCTTCTGGGGTCGAGAGCGCTTTCGCGAGACTCACGAGTCAAAACACCAGGAGCCGGATGATCATCATCATGGTCCAGTTAAGCCGCACGAGTCGCCGTGGTTGATGACGGTGCCGTTAATCGTGCTGGCAGTCTTGTCGACTGTCGGTGGTTTTATCGGCGTTCCGTATGCGTTGAGTTCTGTATTCACGCACAAGGACGTCAACGTACTCGAGCATACGCTTCACCCAGTTGTGGCTACAGTTCCAGTAGCGGCACATGGCGACCCCGCAGCTGCTCCTGCTGAAGGGGCGCACGAAGGTGCGGCTGTGGCTGAAGCGGCGCACGTAGCCAGCGCCACGCATTCGAGTGAAGAGATCACAGCCGAACGTTTGCTTGCCGGGCTCTCTGTCCTGATCGGTTTGGCCGGTATCGGTCTGGGCTGGGTCATCTTCCAAAAACGCCCACTGCTTGCCATGCCGCGAATACTCGAGAACAAGTATTACGTTGACGAAGTTTACGACGCGACATTGATTCACCCGATCGAAGGATTCTCGCGCGAAGGCTTGTGGAAGCTCTTCGATATGGGTGCGCTGGACGGCATCCTCCACGGAATTGGAGACGCCGTTACGGAACTCGGACGACTGGCGCGTTATCTGCAGGCCGGTTTTGTGCGTGCTTACGCAGCGATCATTCTTGTTGGAGCAGTGATTTTGATTGGATTATTTGCGGTGTTTGGCTTTCTCAGGTCGTAGAGCTTTATGCCTTATTTGCTGACCACTTTGATCCTCTTGCCCGTTGCCGGCGCTCTTGCCCTGGCGGGTTATAGCTTTGTGTCGAGCCGGAAAGAGGAGCATTACCGGTGGATCGCCCTCGTCGTAACGATTGCGACCTTCGCAATTTCGTTATTACTGTTGCGCGGCGCCGGTGCCTTTGGCGCTGAATTCAGGTTCGAAGAAAACGTAAGCTGGATTGGAGCGATCGGCGCGCGCTATCACGTCGCCGTCGATGGCGTTAGTTTGTGGCTGGTCCTGTTGACCACGCTGCTGATGCCGATTGCGATATTGTCGAGTTGGACGGCAGTTCATAAACGACAACTCTCTTACTACGTCTTCCTACTGATCCTGCAATCGGCGATGACGGGTGTATTTGTCTCACTCGATCTGCTGCTGTTCTATTTATTCTTCGAAGCTTCCCTCGTGCCGATGTTCTTCCTGATCGGTATCTGGGGCGGTGAACGTCGAGTTTACGCCGCTGTAAAGTTTTTCATCTACACGGCGGTGGGAAGCTTGTTGATGCTAGTTGGCATCATCACGCTCTATTTCACCTATCACACGTTCGACTATCCGACACTGATCCAGGCCATGTCGGCAAGTCCGTTCGCCCCTCGTAGCGAGTACTTTCTGTTTGCCGCCTTTGCGTTGGCGTTTTGTATCAAGGTTCCGCTCTTTCCCTTCCACACCTGGTTACCTGACGCACACACGGAAGCGCCGACTGCCGGTTCAGTGATTCTTGCCGGCATTTTATTGAAGATGGGAACGTACGGTCTGCTGCGCTTCAATCTGGGTCTGTTTCCGAATTCTGCGCGCGAGTTTGCTCCGTACATCATCGTGCTCGCCGTCATCGGCATCATCTACGGGGCATGGGTCGCAATGGTCCAACCGGATGTGAAGCGGCTTGTTGCGTACTCTTCAGTCAGCCACATGGGGTTTGTTGTGCTCGGACTCTTCTCCTTCACCGAGCTGGGCATGCAAGGCGCGCTTTACCAGATGCTCAATCACGGTGTTTCAACCGGAGCGCTCTTCCTGTTCGTGGGCTTCATTTACGAACGCAGGCACACGCGCATGATCAGCGAGTTTGGCGGACTGGCGAAACCGATGCCGTGGTTCTCGACGTTATTCGTGATCGCTTCGCTCTCGTCGATTGGTCTGCCGTTTTTGAATGGGTTCGTCGGTGAGTTCTTGATCCTGATTGGCTCATGGACTTCGAGAGCTGTGAGCCATTCATGGCTCGCAACGATGTTCGCGGCCACTGGTGTTATCTGGGCAGCGGTTTACATGCTTTGGATGTTGCAGCGAGTTGTTTTTGGCAAGATCACGAATCCTGAAAACGCTCAGTTGTCTGATTTAAACCGTCGTGAGATTGGGTTGCTGCTCCCGCTGCTCTTCCTGATGCTTTTCATGGGTGTTTACCCGCGTGTGTTTCTCGATCGGTCGAGGCTGAGCGTCGAAACCATTCGTGCTCGTGTTTCTTCAAGTCCGGCAGGTGGGTCGTACACGACTTCAACTGACAAGCCGGCAGAGATTGTTTCACGCAAAGACGCAGAACACGCAAAGGAGAACTCAAAATGACGGACTCCTTTGCATTCTTTGCGCCTCTGCATGAAGTCTTCTTAGCACAATCAATGATGCCGATCATTA
>DATEIS010000317.1:0-3803 GCA_035278765.1 Pyrinomonadaceae bacterium
CCAATTCCTTCTGCAAAACAAGTCGGAGGTTAGCCTCGTCTTCTGCGATCAGAATTCGTGCCTGCTGTTGCTGCTCACTCAACCTGTCTGTTCCTCGCTTAGCTTGACTGCGGAAAGGGTAATCGTGAAAGTGGTGCCAGTTCCCACGGTTGATTGCACGTCAAGAGTGCCGCCATGCTCGGTTAAGATACCATAACATACTGCCAGTCCGAGACCGGTTCCTCTGCCTACTTCCTTGGTCGTAAAGAATGGTTCGAAGATCTTCGGGAGGTTTTCCGGAGGTATTCCCGCGCCCGTGTCACTTACATCGACCACGACCTTTTCGTCCTCGTTGCGCCCGACGATTGTTAGCACACCGCTCTCGCCCATTGCGTCCAGCGCGTTCGTCGCGAGGGCGATGACGGCTTGCTGCAATTGCCCTGGATCGCCGGAAACCGGAGGTAAATTATCCGCGATATCGACTTTGAACGAGATTTCGGCATGCCGTTTTTGGTGTGATAACAACCTGACTGCCGACCGAATCACATCGCCGAGATTGATCGTCACGTGGTCTGACGTTCGTGTACGGCTGAAATCGAGCAGTCCCATCGTGATGCTCTTACAACGAAATGCTTCACTGCGAATCAGCCCCAGGTACTCGCGCAGATCTTCAAGACCTGGTGAGCCGTCGAACTCACCGTCGTTCACACGGGCTTCGAGTGATTCGGCACACGCCGAAATCGTTGCGAGTGGATTGTTGATTTCATGGACCACGCCCGCTGCGAGACGACCAACGGCTGCAAGTTTCTCCGCACGCGCGATTGCCCGATTCGCCTCCACTCGATCAGTGATTTCCTCGCCAACCGTGATGACGTGGCTAACCTGGCCGGTGTTGTCGGCCCACATCGGAATCTTACTGATGACCCAGTGACGAATGTCGCCGTTTGGTGATGGTGTCTCCTGTTCGATGCGCTCGATTTCGCCGCTCTCGAACACCCGCGCGAATTCTTCTTCCAGCACATCTCGCGGCTGTCGCGTGAGCACTTCAAAAACATTCTTGCCGAGCACTGAGCCACGCGGAATACCAAGCTCGCCAAGTTCGCGATTGCGATTCCACGCAACCACTCGATATTCGCGATCGATGGCATAAAGCGACAGCGGCAGGCTATCGACGATCGCCTCGATGAATCTCCTTTGCGCTTCACTCTCCGCCGTTCGTCTTTCGACTTCTCTCGCCAGACTTACAGAAGTATCTCGCGCAGCCTGGTAGAGCGAACAGATGTGGGCGGCCAGCGACGTCTGTTGCGCCGCAGCTTCGATCAAACGTCGCTCTGTCTCGCCGCATTCCTCGCGGCGATCGAACGCGACGATTAACGCGCCCTTTGATCGACCTGCAAAACGAAACGGCGATACATACTCGATGGCGTGAGCATCGTCGCGAAGCAGAAACTGATTCTTTTCGGTGATCAGAAATGAGTTTGCCGATTCTGCCGAGCGTAACCACAGCTGCATCGCGTCGTTGTCGATCAATGTCGAATCATCGGCACTGCCTTCTCGATCGAAAACGCACATCGCGTGCTTGTCGCGGCCGACAGTCACGAATGCCGCACACATCGAAGCGTCAATCGCTTCGAAGGTCGCTCCGGCTACACGACGAACTAACTGCTCAGGCTCGAGTGCGCGAAGTAGTCCGCGACCGACGTCCGACAGGAACCTGAGCTCGCGATTGCTTCCAATCAGCGCCCATTCGCGTTGCGATGTGCGCACGTGCAGGCTGACACGCGAGAGTAGTTCGCCCGGTGTTGAAGGTTTGGTTATGTAGTCGTCGGCGCCGGCTGTGAATGCCTGTACTTTGCGCGCTTCGTCGTCACTTTCCGAAAGCGCGATGATGGGCAACTTGCTTGTAGTTGGCTGTGCCCGGAGCAGTTTGCAAAGGGCGAGTCCATCGACGCCCGGCATCTCGAGATCGAGCGCAACGAGGTCGCAACGCACACCTTTCAGCACACGCAATGCAGATGCTGCTTCGGTGGCAGTCACAACACGATACTGTGCAGTCTCGAAGATTTCGCGGAGCCGGTCGCGAGCGGCTGCGTCGTCGTCAACTATTAAAAGTGTTGCGCTGTGATTTTCGGCGGGAGCTACCATGCTTTCAGCAGGGCACGTCGTGAGACACGCCTCAATGCGATTGAAAGCGATGAATGAGGATTATGTCAAGAATTCTATTAGAAGGGCGGAGAATTTTGCAGGTCGGCGCTAATCGGCTCATCGCCAATCCGCGTAGATCTATGGTCAGACTTCATCCGGTACATTTCGTTATCGGCGGCGACGACCAACTGGTCCAAAGTCTCGCCGTGCACCCCAAATGTCGCAGTGCCGATGCTGATTCCCACGCGCGCAAAACGATTTTTGCCGACTGGCAGTGAGAATTTCGAGACAGCACTCTCGATGCGCATGCAAAGATCCTCAACCTGCGCGCCGACAACTTCCTGCACGAGCGCGACAAACTCGTCGCCGCCGCTACGCGCCAGGAAATCATACTCGCGCAATTGTCCCTGAATCAGTTGAGCCATTTCGCGCAAAACCTTGTCTCCAACTTTATGACCGTACGTGTCGTTTACGTTCTTAAACTCATCGAGATCAAGCATCATCACCTGAAACGATCGATCCGTGCGCCGTGCGCGAGCCGCTTCTTCTTCGAAGCGCAAAGCCAGATAACGCGCGTTGGGCAGGCCCGTAAGCGGATCCGTTAACGCATTCGACTCCGCCTCGGCATGCTGCATCGCATTCCCGAGCGCGTCTGCAGCGAGCCGCGTCACAGTCTCCAGCAGCCGCATGTGATCGTCGGTGTATTGCTCAAGATCATTCGAGTAAACCGACAGAGCCCCTAACAACAGTTCGTCCTTAAATAACGGCAACGATGCCATCGAACGATACTTGATCCCCGCTTCCGGATTGATATCTGTGAAATCAAGACTCGGATGAAGTTGATTAACTGCGCTGCGATTCGCGAGTGCAAAGCCAGTGACGCCTTCGCCGAGGGCAATACAACGGGCCGCTAACTTCTGCGCATTTTTGCCAACTACGTGCCGAGCCGAGGCATAGCCTTTATGCTCGTCGTAGAAGTAGACAACGCAGGTGTCGAAGGGAACTACGTGGCCCACCTTGTCAACGAGAATCTCGAGCGTGTGCTCAACGTCAAGTGAAGTCCCAAACGTACGCGCGATTTCATACAACGCGTACACTTCGCGATGCGCTTTCTTGATCTGATCGTAAGCGATGTAGGAGCCACGCTCACGAGTCTGCGTCATGTCCACTTCACTCAGTTGAATCGGCGGCTCGGCCGAGTAATTGATGGGTTGATGTTCAAGTCCCAGCTTTGCGATCTCGGCGTCAAAACGTGGCAGATTCTTGATGAACTGTTCCACCACGACCGGATCGAAGTGGATTCCTGCGCCGCGACGCAAGAGCGCAGTCGCTTCATCGAGCGTCATGCCGCGTCGAAACGGTCGATCTTCACGGATAGAGTCAAAGCAATCGACCACTGAAATAATGCGCGCAGTGATCGGAATCTGCTCGCCGCGTAGTCTGTCGGGATAACCGCGGCCGTCCCACTGTTCGTGATGGTGCCTGACGATTGGAATAACAGGATACGGAAAATCCACACGACCGAGGATCTGGGCTCCAACAACCGTGTGGATCTTCATCTTCTCAAACTCCGCATGGGTGAGAGGCCCAGGCTTGTTGAGAATGTGCGGTGGGACCGCAAGCTTGCCGACGTCGTGAAGCAACGCACCTGCTTTCAACGCGGCTATTTCATCAGCACC
>DATEIS010000318.1:0-5546 GCA_035278765.1 Pyrinomonadaceae bacterium
ACCGGAGTGATAACCCATCATCACCATTGCGAGAATCGCCAGCACATAAAGGACGATCCAGATCACAGCAGGCACACGGCTGCGCAGTCCCGCCATAACTCGCGTGGCATGCAGATCGATTACTTCGTTGAGCGACGAAACAAACAGCCCCGTGATGTCTGAACGATCTTTTTCCGTTGCGGCGACCGCCTGCGTCCACAGCCTCTTATGCAGCTCTTCAGACTTTCTTAGCGCCTGGTCCAACTTCCCCGGCTGAACTGCCTCGAGCCGCACGTCAACGTATTCACGAAGCAGGTTCTGGCTTTCCGTTCGCATCGGTTCCGGGAGCATCGCTGCACGAAGATAGGTTGTGCCAATCGCATTTGCTTCAGACAACAAAACCTGCCGTCGATCCTCATGGCGCGATCCGGCAAGCCCGAATGTGAAAGCCAGCATAAATGCCAGCAAACCCAAAGTAGCTCCGACCATCCCACTCACCGGCGATTCTTTCTCTTCCTGCGACTGAAGCTGACGATAACTTGCCAATCGATAGCCCAACTCGACCGACAGTAACGCAACCGCGACAGTGAGCGGCAGGATCAACCAGAGGGGAAGGAAATCAAGCAGTCCGACTTGTTGCATCGTCCTTTACCTCAGCTCATGAAGTTACTCAGCAACAATGCGATGATGATCGTTGAGATAATCGTCACCAGGCCCGGCAACATGAAACTGTGATTGAGCAAATACTTTCCGATCTTCGTCGTCCCGGTCTGATCGAAAGACACAGCAGCCAGCAACGTCCCGTAAGTCGGCAGAAAAAAGATTCCGTTAGCGGCTGGATACAATGCGGCGAGGGTAGACGCAGGAATCTTCAGCGACACCGCCACGGGCATCAGGATGGCAACCGTCGCGGCCTGGCTGAAGAGCATTGTTGACAACACAAACATCCCGATCGCGAACGTCCAGGGATACGCCTGCAAAAGACTCGAGATCCCACCAACGATGAAACTTCGATTGCCTTCGAAAAATGACGAGCCGAGCCAGGAAATACCGAGTATGCAAATGATCGCGGTGATACCGCTGCGCATGATCGTTCCTTTCAAGGCCGTTTCAGGAGAAGCCTTGAAGACGATCATGATCAGTCCGGCAATCGCGATCATGACGATCATAATCGCCATACCCATGCTCACTTGATCGGTTTCAGTTACACCGGTTCCGACAACTTCGTAAGCGGGTCGCAAGCTTGGAAAAATCCCGATCAGCACAACCAGCACGATGCCTAACAGGAAAAGCAACATCGAACCACGAGCACGAAACAGATTCATTTGTTCGATTGGCGCAGACTGTTGTGGTGTTTTTACTTCGCCGTTCGCCAGGCGTTTTTGATATTCCGAGTCAGCGTCCAGGTTTTTTCCGCGCCACGCGACCGACAAAGATCCGATCACGACACCGAGAAATGTGGATGGAATCGTGATGGCCAACAAACGCGGCAACGAAACTCCCTGGACGAGCAGGAACCCCAGCATGGCCACTGTGGCGGCAGAGATTGGCGAAGCGATTACGCCCTGGAATCCGGCGATGACACTGATCGAAAGTGGACGCTCAGGTCTGACCTTGCCGATGCGGGAAACCTCGGCGATCACGGGCAACAATGCATAGATAACGTGAGCCGTGCCCGACGCCAGCACCAGCAGGTACGTCACGATCGGCGCCACAAACGTGATGTACTGCGGCCGTTTTCGCATGATTTTTTCCGCGAGCGAAACGAGATAGTCGAGGCCGCCGGCAGCCTGCATCGTCGCGAGGGCAGTAATGACGGCGATGATCATTCCCAAAACCGCCTGCGGTGGACCACCTGGAGGAAGGCCAAAGACAAAGACGAAGACAAGTAAACCGACTCCTGCCAGTGCACCGAGGCCAATCCCGCCAAGACGTGCACCGAGAACAATGCACGCTAAGAGAATGATTAACTCGATCCAGATCATGACAGGGAGATGGCGCCTCAGTAAGTCGTAAACAAATTCTGCAACTCAGTCTTCGATCGCGTTTTCAGCAATGCCAATGACAGGAGCAACCGGGCTTTTTGAGGATTTAGTTCGTCCGAGGCGATGAATCCGAATTCGTCGTCGTTGACTTCTACGTTTCTGCCGACGGCGCCTGTCGGTACGCGTGTGCTTCTGACAACGACCACACCTTTCTTTACAGCATTCGCCGCCGCATCGAGCGAAGCCTTATTCATGTTGCCGTTGCCGACTCCTGCAATGACGATGCCTTTCGCGCCATTTGTAACTGAGGCATCAATCAAGTCAGCAGGCATATCGGCACAGGCGAAAACAATATCGACGCGCGGTAGTTTGTCGACGCCGTTCACATCAAACTCGCTCGCGCTGGTGTGTTTCCATTGCGGCGTGTTGTAGAAGTCGTTCTTGCCGTAATTGGCAACGCCCACGACACCACGCAGCGGCGACATAAAGGTTTGAATCGCCGTCGTGCTTGTTTTAGTTAGTGAATGCGCAGCGTGAATCCAATCGTTCATCACTACCAAAACGCCCCGGCCTTTTGCGTTAGGATCGACGGCCACGCCAATTGCGTTATACAAATTCAATGGTCCATCAGCGCTGACGGCAGTTGAAGGTCTCATCGAGCCGACCATCACGACCGGCTTACTTCCCTTCACGACCAGATTCAGAAAGAACGCAGTCTCTTCCATCGTGTCAGTGCCGTGCGTTATGACGATGCCATCTACATCGCTCTTGTTCATCAGCTCGTTGATGCGTTTGGCCAGCTTGAGCATGATCTCAAACGACATGTCTTGCGATCCGACATTTGAAACCTGCTCGCCTTTAATATTGGCCATGTCTTTGATACCGGGAACCGCGGCAATCATGGCATCAATCGTCACGGCGCCTGACGTATATGCCGCCTGCGTACCGGTCGCCGCGGCACCCGCAATCGTTCCGCCAGTCGCGAGGATAACGACGTTCGATTTCTTTTGGGCAGCAGCATATGTTCCGAGGGTTAGAAGTAACGCAAGTGCTATATGAATTCGTTTATAGATCATCGTTAATCTCCGGTTTTGATCTGTGTAATCCTTGGCTAATATGTCTTGAGCCCGGCGGCGCGAAATTGATTGCATACGCGATCCACTAACTCATGCGATGGCGGCTTAACATCTTTGAGCTGATAATCAATTCCAAGCTTCTCCCATTTGTAACGTCCGAGCTGATGGAAGGGCAGCACATCTACTCGCTCGACGTTTCCCAGGCCCGCCGCAAACTCCGCGATCTGTCTGACATCGTTTTCATCGTCAGTTAATTCGGGAATCAATACGTATCGCAACCAGATCGTCCTCCCGCGCCGGGCGAGACGTCGAGCGAAGTCCAACGTTGGACCAGGGTCTTTTCCGGTCAGATGTCTATGACGCGCCTCACCCCAGGTTTTAATATCCAGGAGCACCACATCGATCTGCTCGAGCTCTTCATCTGACAACCGTTCACCAAGATATCCGTTCGTATCGAGCGCCGTATGGATTCCCATTCCTTTCGCAGCAGTCAGCAGTCTCACTACGAACCGGTCCTGCATGAGTGGCTCGCCGCCGCTCAACGTGAAGCCTCCGGCCATGATCTTGAGACCGTGACGATACATGTTGAGTGCTGCGATGGCCCGCTCAAGTGGTATCGCCATTCCATTCATCATGTTCCACGTGTCCGGGTTGTGACAGTAGAGACACCGGAACTGACATCCTGCTGTCCACGCTACCAGTCGCAAGCCTGGTCCATCGACGGCGGAACCCGTTGTGAATGAGTGAAGAAAGCCGAGATCACCCGTATCCAAAGCTCGTTTGACTACCGAGTCCGAGACACTCTTACTGAGTTCAACACGAAGCTCGTACGGGCTCGTTCCCTCCAGCGGAACCTCTTCCTGCAGCTCATTCATCATTACGTTCCGTGAAATGTTCGATTAAGCACATCCATTTGCTGCTCGCGCGACAGCCGCACGAAGTTCACTGCATACCCGGACACGCGTATCGTCAAGTTTGGATACTTCTCCGGATGGTCCATCGCGTCGAACAGCATTTCGCGATTGAGCACGTTGACATTCATGTGGTAACCCGAGCCACTGAAAAACGCGTCGAGTATGCCCCGCAAATTTTTGATTCGATCTTCGTTAGCTCGACCAAGACCTTCCGGTATGAGGGAAGAGGTTAGCGAAATTCCATCAGCCGCATCGCGATAGGGGATCTTTGCGACGGATGCAGCAGACGCCAGAATGCCGTGCACGTCGCGACCATGCATCGGGTTGGCGCCGGGAGCGAAAGGTTCTCCGTGACGCCGCCCATCAGGAGTGTTGCCGGTGTTCTTACCGTAAACGACGTTCGATGTGATCGTCAGGACAGATTGCGTGTGATAGGCGTGCCGGTATGTCGGATATTTTCTCAGCTTGCCCATGAACGTGGACACCAGCCACGAAGCGAATTGATCGACTCGATTGTCGTTATTCCCAAACTTCGGAAACTCCCCTTCGGTTTGATAATCCGTGATGAGACCGGTTTCATCCCGAACAATTCGAACCTTTGCATAACGAATCGCCGAAAGACTGTCAGTCACAACCGATAAACCGGCTACGCCAAACGCCATAGTCCGCAAGGGCGCATAGTCGTGAAGCGCCATCTCAATGCGTTCATAGGCATACTTGTCGTGCATGTAGTGAATGATGTTCATCGCATTCACATACACGCCGGCCAGCCAATCCATCATTTTTTCAAAGCGCGTCAGGACATCGTCAAAATTAAGGTACTCGCTCGTGATTGGCGGCATCGCCATTCCCACCTGTTTACCTGTCAGTTCGTCTCTACCGCCATTGATTGCATACAGCAGACACTTGGCGAGATTCGCGCGCGCGCCGAAAAACTGCATCTGCTTACCGACCAGCATTGGCGAAACACAACACGCGATCGCCCCGTCATCGCCCCACGCACTACGCATGATCTCGTCGCTTTCGAATTGAATTGAACTGGTGTCGATCGCTACTTTTGTGGCGAAACTGCGGAATCCGTCTGGCAAACGCGGCGAATACCAGATCGTGAGGTTGGGCTCCGGCGCTGGTCCAATGTTGTAGAGTGTCTGCAAAAAGCGAAAGCTTGTTTTTGTGACTAACGGGCGGCCGTCGTCTCCCATGCCGCCGACGGATTCAGTGACCCAGGTCGGATCGCCGGCGAAGAGCTCGTCGTATTCCGGAGTGCGCAGGAATCGAACGATGCGGAGTTTGATGACAAAGTCGTCAACGATCTCCTGCGCTTGCTGCTCAGTTATCGCTCCTGATTTCAAGTCGCGCTGGAAGTAGATATCGAGAAAGGTTGACGTTCGGCCGAGCGACATTGCCGCGCCGTTTTGTTCCTTCACCGCGGCGAGATATCCGAAGTACAGCCACTGCACCGCCTCGCGAGCACTGCGAGCCGGAGTAGAGATGTCGAACCCGTAGTTGGTCGCCATCTGCTGTAGTTCTTTGAGGGCGCGAATCTGTTCGCTGAGTTCTTCGCGATCGCGGATGATCTCGTCGGTCGACAT
>DATEIS010000319.1:0-3177 GCA_035278765.1 Pyrinomonadaceae bacterium
AGCAGCATGTCTGACTCGTGAATCGCAGCCCAGCCGCGAATCGAAGAGGCGTCAAAGCCGAAGCCATCTTCAAACTGATCTTCGCCGAGTTCAGCAATCGGGAAGGTAAGGTGTTGCCAGGAACCGGGCAAATCCGTGAAACGAACAGAAACAAACTTGGCGCCCTGATCGGTAGCATATTTCAAGACAGTCTTAGGGTTCATTTGATCTCCTGCAAGATTAAGGGAGTGTTGGGGGTGCTCTTCGCCCCGGCGCGGTCTTTGGTGCGAAGTATTTTGGCGTGCTTAACGACTCTAGGAATACAGTCGTGCGGCATTGAAGGTCAATTCGTAAAAAGCTGCCATTATAGTTATGGGCAGGACGATGTCAAGGGCAAAACTGAGACAACTTCAGCTTACTCCCGGAAACTTTTAACCACAGATTACACAGATTTGCATCAAAATCTGAGTAATCTGTGGATGTATTCACCGTAAAAAGTTATGGACCGACATGCCCATTTTCTGTTACATTGCGCGACTAAAGCGTTCCACCCAAACAAAAAACTCCGCAACTCGATTCGGAAAATGTACATCTGTGTTTCAGCTAAAAGCATTCATATCGTTCAAGTTTTATTTCTAAGGCAGGAGACCGCCAATTGACCACGGCAATCGAGCAGACGCTCGAAACTTATGGAATCGAAAACTGGGGAGCTGGCTACTTTGATGTTAACCGCAAGGGAAACCTTATCGTTCGCCCTGTCGAGGGAGATCCCCGTTCCGCGGACCTAAAAGAGATTATCGACGACCTTGCCAAACGTGGTATCACCACGCCCGTGCTGCTGCGCTTTCCGCAGCTCGTCGCAGCTCAAGTAAGAAAACTTCAGCGCGCATTTAGCCGCTCCATTCGCGAGTTTGAATACCAGGGCACGCACATGTGTGTTTACCCGATGAAGGTAAACCAGCAACGTAGCGTAGTCGAGGAATATCTGCGCGAAGGTTCGCGCTACGATTTCGGACTCGAAGCAGGTTCGAAAGCGGAACTTTACGCCGCCCTGGCGCTCGAACAACCTGGCGACAGCCTGCTCGTCCTCAACGGTTTTAAGGACGAGGAGTTCATCGAACTTGCATTTGCCGGCGCGCGGGTCGGAAAGAAAGTCGTGATCGTGATCGAGAAGCTCAATGAGCTCGATCACGTTCTCAACGTCGTTGAGCGTCACGACGGCGCCCTCCCGATGCTCGGCATGCGGGTAAAGCTCTACTCGAAAGGCTCCGGTCGCTGGGAAAAATCCGGTGGCGAGGCCGCGAAGTTTGGTCTGACTACTACCGAGCTTCTGGAAGTGATCCGGCGTCTCGAAGAAGCCGATCGCGTGGACATGCTAAAGCTGCTCCACTTCCACATCGGTTCGCAGCTCACCGACATCAAGCGCATCAAGAATGCGATGAAGGAAGCGGCTCGCGTATACGCGAAGGTTTTCCAGATGAAGGTTCCCATCGAGCTGCTTGACGTCGGCGGCGGTATGGCCGTCGATTACGACGGATCGAAAACCGCATTCGACTCGTCTGCTAACTACACGGCGCAGGAGTTTGCGAACGACGTCATCTACACCATCAAACAGGTGTGCGATGACGAGAACGTTCCGCACCCGACGATCATTCAGGAGTCAGGACGTTTTCTGGCTGCGTATCACGCGATCCTCGTCACGAATGTTCTCGACGAGATCGAAACTGTTGTCGAAGATATTACTCCGATCGAGATCGACGAAGACGATCCGCAGGTTGTGATCGAACTGGGCGATCTTCGTGAATCGATCACCGTCAAAAACTATCGCGAGTACTATCACGACGCACTCGAACATCGCGAAGAGTTGTTCACATTATTCAATCTCGGCTTGATCTCGCTCGAAGATCGCGCGAAAGGCGAAGTGCTTTTCTGGGATGTTTGCGAGCGCGCCGACAAATACGCACAACAGGCTAAATACGTGTCGGAAGAATTTGGTGAACTGCGACGGCTGCTCTGCGCGAAATACTTGACTAACTTCTCCGTATTTCGTTCGGTGCCCGATCACTGGGCGATCAATCAACTGTTTCCGATCGTTCCGATTCACCATCTGAACAAGACGCCAACCGAGTACACCACGTTGTGCGACATAACCTGCGATTCTGACGGCATCGTCGATAAGTTTGTCGATTTGCACGACGTGAAACCGGTCCTGGAACTTCACTCGCTCAATCCGGACGAGCCTTACTACCTGGCGTTCATGCTGGTCGGCGCATATCAGGAAGCGATGGGAAACAATCACAACCTCTTCGGAGCGCCGCACGAAGCACACGTGCACATCGACGAAGAAGGTTTTCTGATCAAGAAAGTGATCAAAGGCACTACTGTCGGCGCCGCTGCGGAGCGTGCTCGTTACGAGCGCAGTCTCCTGCACGACGGTTTTCGACGTTTGATTACTCGACGCGTCAAAGAGGGCGAGCTGAGCGAGGCTGACGGAGCTGAGTTGGCCCAGTTCTACGAATCACGTTACGAGGCTTATACCTACTTAGCAGTGAACGGCGTCAAGACTCGTTCACGGCGGCGTACTGATTATTAAGATGTAATACAAAGCAAAGTCTAAAAAGGAACGTTCAATCCGAGAGGTTGACAACCTGCATGGTCACTCAACGAAAACCAAAAGCATCGAAGTACCTGACCACACCCACGCGGCCCGTACAAGTGGACCGCGATCGTTCGGTGGCGGGACTTCTTGAGAAGATGGAAGGAACAGGTTTTGGAGGCCGCCAACTCGCCGAGGCACATCGCATCTGGCTCGACATGCTTGGCGATAACACGACAATCATGGTCGCTGCTTCAGGAGCCCTCATCCCCGCGGGCATGCGCCGTTTGCTGGCGTATGTGATCAAGAACCGCTTCGTTGACGTGCTCGTCCTTTCGGGTTCAGTGCTCTTCCACGATTTACACGAAACACTCGGGCGTTATCACTTTCAGGCTCATCCAAGCATGACCGACGCGGAGTTGGAGTCGGCACAGATCAGTCGCATGTGGGATCTTCTCGCGAGTGACGAAGAGTATCGTGAAGCGAAGGAATGGATCGGTGGCTTCACAAACCAACTCGATCAAACACGCGCCTACTCGCCGCGCGAGTTTTTGCATTTACTGGGTAGAGAGTTAGCGGAGATTGCTTCGGAAGACGGTGTG